>NZ_JALJRJ010000015.1:0-186465 GCF_024519755.1 Micromonospora sp. Mcm103 | reverse complement strand
GACGACCGGGCCGGGCCGATTCCCTGACCTGCCGTGGGTGCCGGGCGGGCCGATGTTCGGCGCTCGGTTCCGGTGCCGCGGGGCTCAGCCATGTACAACGCCCCGCGCCCGCCACCGATTCCACCCGCACGATGGCACCGACCACAGCCACGCCCCCGCCCCGAACCGGACACGGCTCACCAAACCACCCGTCCTCGGTGCGATGGCCCCGGCCTGGTGCGGGATGGAGTCCGCGAGCTGCCGACATCGAACGCCAGCCGTCACAGATCCACTCGACCACATGCGCGATCTTGCAGTTTGGTACCCGGCAAACCTCGCAAAGCTGGCATCCCTGGGGCACCAAGTGCAAGATCGCGTGGGGCCTGGGCGTGGGCGGCCCGCCGGTACAAGCCCCGCGCGGTGTGCGAGATCTTGGTACCGAATGGCCCCTATGGGGGCTCTTCCGTACCAAGATCTGCCACCGCTTTCAGAATGTGGACAGAGGTCGCACCAGGCGGGAAGCCGTCCATCAGTGGAACGCCATGGGTGTCAAACGGGGGCGGAGACACCCATGGGGTTCCAGTCGGGCGTGACGGGTGACGTGCCGGCAAAGCCGGACAGCGAGCAAGCCCGAGGGCGGGCGTGAGCGCGAAGGGTCAGGGACGGGGGGCGGCTTCGGTGGGGGTGGAGCCGTCCAGCGCGGCCAGGATCGCCTCGGCCGTACGCCTGCCGACCCCGGGCACCTCGGTGATCTCCTCCACCGTGGCGGACGACAGCCGCTTCAGCGAGCCGAAGTGCCGCAGCAGCGCCTTACGGCGTACGTCACCGAGGCCGGGCACGTTGTCCAGCGCCGATTCGGTCATCCGCTTGGAGCGCCGCTGCCTGTGGAACGTGATGGCGAAGCGGTGCGCCTCGTCACGGACGCGCTGCAGCAGGTAGAGCGCCTCGGAGGTGCGCGGCAGGATCACCGGGAACTCGTCGTCGGGCAGCCAGACCTCCTCCAGCCGCTTCGCCAGCCCGCACAGCGCCACGTCGTCGATGCCCAGCTCGGCGAGCGCCTTCGCGGCGGCGGCGACCTGGGGCGGGCCGCCGTCGACCACGACGAGCTGCGGAGGGTACGCGAACTTGCGTGGCCGCCCGGTGGTCGGGTCGATGCCGGGCCGGTCGGGGTCGGAGGCGGTCTCCTCGCCCAGCTCGCCGGTCTCGGCGCGGGCGTCGAGGTAGCGGGCGAAGCGCCGCCGCAGCACCTCGGACATGGCCGACAGGTCGTCGGTGGCGCCGCGCACGATGAACCGGCGGTATTCGCTCTTGCGGGGCAGCCCGTCCTCGAACACGACCATGCTGGCGACCACGTCGGTGCCCTGGATCTGGGACACGTCGAAGCACTCGATGCGCAGCGGCGAGGTGTTCATGGCGAGCGCGTCGGCGATCTCGTCGAGCGCCTGGCTGCGGGTGGTCAGGTCACCGGCCCGCTTGAGCTTGTGCCGGGCCAGCGCGTCCTTGGCGTTGCGCTCGACGGTCTCCAGCAGCGACCGCTTGTCGCCGCGCTGCGGCACCCGCAGCGACACCCGGCTGCCCCGGCGGGCGGTGAGCCAGTCGGCGAGCGCGTCGGCGTCGCCCGGCAACTCGGGGACGAGCAGTTCGCGGGGCACGTCGGCCTCACCCTGCTCGCCGCCGTACACCTGGGTGCAGAAGTGGTGCACGAGGTCGCCGGTGGTCAGTTCCTCGGTCTTCTCCACCACCCAGCCGCGCTGGCCACGCACCCGGCCGCCGCGGACGTGGAAGACCTGCACGGCGGCTTCGAGCGGGTCGTCGGCGAACGCGACCACGTCGGCGTCGGTGCCGTCGCCGAGCACCACGGTCTGCTTCTCCATCGCCCGGCGCAGCGCCGCGACGTCGTCGCGCAGCCGGGCGGCCCGCTCGAACTCCAGCTGCTCGCTGGCGTCGAGCATCTCCTTCTCCAGCCGCCGGACCATGCTGTCGGTGCGGCCGGCCATGAAGTCGCAGAAGCCGTCGACGATCTCCCGGTGCTGTTCGGCGGTGACGCTGCCGACGCACGGCGCCGAGCACTTGCCGATGTAGCCGAGCAGGCAGGGCCGGCCGACCTGGCCGGCCCGCTTGAACACCCCGGACGAGCAGGTCCGCGCCGGGAAGACCCGCAGCAGCAGGTCGAGCGTCTCGCGGATCGCCCAGGCGTGCGAGTACGGCCCGAAGTAGCGCACGCCCTTGCGCTTCACCCCGCGCATCACCTGCAACCGGGGGTATTCCTCGTCGAGCGTGACCGCGAGATAGGGGTACGACTTGTCGTCGCGGTAGCGGACGTTGAACCGGGGGTCGTACTGCTTGATCCAGGTGTATTCCTGCTGGAGCGCCTCGACCTCGGTGGCCACGGTGATCCAGTCGACCGACTCGGCGGTGAACACCATCTGCCGGGTGCGCTGGTGCAGGCCGACCGGGTCGGCGAAGTAGGAGTTGAGCCGGCTGCGCAGGTTGCGCGCCTTGCCGACGTAGATCACCCGGCCGGTGCCGTCGCGGAAGCGGTAGACCCCTGGCGACTCCGGGATGGTGCCGGGCGCGGGACGGTAGGTCGAGGGGTCAGCCACGGTGTCAAGCCTAGTCCGCACCCCTGACAGGCGACCGTAGCCGCGTCCCCGCCGGCCGACGGGGACGCGGAACGGGTCAGGCCAGCTTGATCTGGTCGCCGTCGACCTTGATCTCCTTCGCCGCGAGCGGCTTGGTGGCCGGGCCACCCTTCACCGAGCCGTCGACGATCGAGAACCGGCTGTTGTGGCAGGTGCAGTTGATCGTGCCGCCGTCGACGTTCGACACCGGGCAGCGCTGGTGCGTGCAGATCGGGTCGAACGCCTTGAACTGGCCGGCCTCGGGCTGGGTGATCACCACGCCCTGGCTGGCGAAGACGGCGCCACCGCCGACCGGGATGTCCGAGGTGCGCGCCAGCGCACTGCTGCCGTCCCGGTCGCCGCCGCCGGCGTCCCCGGTCGCGGTGGCGCCGGGCGGGCCGCCGCTGGTCGGGGCCTGCCCGGGGGACGCGTCGTCGTCACTGCCGCAGCCCGCGAGCACCACGGCTGCGCCCACCGCGCCGGCTCCGGCGAGCAGACTGCGGCGGCTCTGGGTGAACGGTCGGGTCAGCGCCTGATCATCACTCATGTCCGGCCTTTCTCTCGGCTTACTGCGGAACACGCACAAGCTTGCGGCACGGTTCATATTGACGCGTCAACGAACCGGGAGCCGCGTTGAAGGACGCCGGTCAGCGCGCCCCGGCGGGGACCTTCCGGGTCCGGGACTTGGCGCTGCCGTTGGCCTTCGCCGCCCGGGTGGTGGCCGCCTTGGCGCCCTTGGCCTCGCCGTCGAGCTTGAGGATCGGCCGCAGGAACTGCCCGGTGTGGCTCTCCGGCACCTCGGCGACCTCCTCCGGCGTGCCGGTGGCGAGCACCGTGCCGCCCCGGTGGCCGCCCTCGGGGCCCATGTCGATGAGCCAGTCGGCCGTCTTGATCACGTCGAGGTTGTGCTCGATGGTGATGACCGTGTTGCCCTTGTCGACCAGGCCCTCCAGCACCATCAGCAGCTTGCGGATGTCCTCGAAGTGCAGGCCGGTGGTGGGCTCGTCGAGCACGTAGACGGTGCGGCCGGTGGAGCGCTTCTGGAGTTCGGAGGCGAGCTTGACGCGCTGCGCCTCGCCGCCGGACAGCGTCGGCGCGGGCTGGCCGAGGCGGACGTAGCCGAGGCCGACGTCGACGAGCGTCCGGAGGTGCCGGTGGATGGCCGGGATGGCGGAGAAGAACTCGGCCGCCTCCTCGATCGGCATGTCCAGCACCTCGGCGACCGTCTTGCCCTTGTAGTGCACCTCGAGCGTCTCGCGGTTGTAGCGCGCGCCCTTGCACACCTCGCAGGGGACGTAGACGTCCGGCAGGAAGTTCATCTCGATCTTGATTGTGCCGTCGCCGGAGCACGCCTCGCAGCGCCCGCCCTTGACGTTGAACGAGAACCGGCCCGGGCCGTACCCCCGGACCTTGGCCTCGGTGGTCTCGGCGAACAGCTTGCGGACGTGGTCCCAGACGCCGGTGTACGTGGCGGGGTTGGAGCGCGGCGTCCGCCCGATCGGCGACTGGTCCACGCCGACGACCTTGTCCACGTTCTCCAGGCCGGTGATCCGGGTGTGCCGGCCGGGCACCAGCCGGGCGCCGTTGATCTGGTTGGCGAGCACGGTGTAGAGGATGTCGTTCACCAGCGTCGACTTGCCCGAGCCGCTGACGCCGGTGACCGCGATGAGCTGGCCGAGCGGGAAGCTCACGGTGAGGTTGCGCAGGTTGTGCTCGCGCGCGCCGTGCACCACCAGTTCGCGCCCCGAGGTCTGTGGCCGACGGCTGGCCGGCGTCGGGATGGCCTTGCGGCCGGCCAGGTACGCCCCGGTGACCGACTCGGTGTTGTCCAGCAGCGCCGGCACCGACCCGCTGTGCACGATCTTGCCGCCGTGCTCGCCCGCGCCGGGGCCGATGTCGACGATCCAGTCCGCGACCCGGATGGTGTCCTCGTCGTGCTCGACCACGATCAGCGTGTTGCCCAGGCCGCGCAGCCGCAGCAGCGTCTCGATGAGCCGGTGGTTGTCGCGCTGGTGCAGGCCGATCGACGGCTCGTCGAGCACGTAGAGCACGCCGACCAGACCGGAGCCGATCTGGGTGGCCAGCCGGATGCGCTGGGCCTCACCGCCGGAGAGCGTGCCGGCCGGGCGGTCCAGCGAGAGGTAGTCAAGACCGACGTCGAGCAGGAACTTGAGCCGGGCGTTGATCTCCTTGAGCACGCGCTCGGCGATCATCTTCTGCCGGTCGGTCAGCTCGATGCCGGCGAGCAGGTCGGCCGCCTCGCCGACGGAGAGGTTGCAGACCTCGGCGATGCTCTTGCCGGCCAGGGTGACCGCGAGCACCTCCGGCTTGAGCCGGGTGCCGCCGCAGGCCGCGCAGGGCACGTCCCGCATGTAGCCCTCGTACTTGTCCCGGGACCACTCCGACTCGGTGTCGGTGTGCCGGCGCTCGATCCACTGCACCACGCCCTCGAAGCCGGTGTAGTAGGAGCGCTCGCGGCCGTACTTGTTGCGGTAGCGCACGTGCACCTGGTCGTCGGAGCCGTGCAGGATCGTCTTCTGCGCCCGCGACGGCAGCGCCCGCCACGGGGTGTCGATGTCGAAGTGCTCGGCCTCGCCGAGCGCCTCCAGCAGCCGCAGGAAGTATTCGAGGTTGTGCCCGGTGGCCCAGGGCTGGATCGCGCCCTCGCGCAGCGTGCGCTCCGGGTCGGGGATGACCAGCTCCGGGTCCACCTCCTTCTTGGTGCCGAGGCCGGTGCACTCCGGGCAGGCGCCGTACGGGGCGTTGAACGAGAAGACCCGGGGTTCCAGGTCCTCGATGGCGAGCGGGTGGTCGTTCGGGCAGGCCAGGTGCTCGGAGTAGCGGCGCTCCCGGGCCGGGTCGTCCTCCGGCAGGTCGACGAAGTCGAGCAGCACCAGGCCGCCGGACAGACCGAGCGCGGCCTCGACCGAGTCGGTCAGCCGCTGCTTGGCGCTCGGCTTGACGCTGAGCCGGTCGATCACCACCTCGATGGTGTGCTTCTCCTGCTTCTTGAGCTTCGGCGGCTCGGTCAGCGGGTGCACCACGCCGTCGACCCGGGCCCGGGCGTAGCCCTTGGCCTGGAGTTCGGCGAACAGGTCGACGTACTCGCCCTTGCGGCCGCGCACCACCGGCGCGAGCACCATGAACCGGGTGCCCTCCGCCATGGCCAGGACGCGGTCGACGATCTGCTGCGGGCTCTGCTTGGAGATCCGCTCGCCGCAGATCGGGCAGTGCGGCTCGCCGATGCGGGCGAACAGCAGGCGGAGGTAGTCGTAGACCTCGGTGATGGTGCCCACGGTGGAGCGCGGGTTGCGCGAGGTGGACTTCTGGTCGATGGAGACGGCGGGACTGAGGCCCTCGATGAAGTCGACGTCGGGCTTGTCCATCTGGCCGAGGAACTGCCGGGCGTACGACGACAGCGACTCGACGTAGCGGCGCTGCCCCTCGGCGAAGATGGTGTCGAACGCCAGGCTCGACTTGCCCGAACCGGAGAGCCCGGTGAAGACGATCAGGGCGTCCCGGGGCAGGTCGAGACTGACGTCACGGAGGTTGTGCTCGCGCGCGCCACGGATGATCAGTCGGTCGGCCACGGTGCGTGTGCTCCCGGAAGAAGAATATGAGGCGGATCTGTGCACCAGACGCCGGGTCTGGGTGGTTTTCACAGGTTGTCGGGGGCGCAGAGAAGACGCCCCGGCAACTCTAGCCCCGACGTATGACAACTTCCGTCGCGCGAACATTCCCCCAGCTCAGGCCGGTCGGGCGCGAACCACGCAGGTCCACCCGACCGGCCCGGGCCGGGCTCAGAATGCCCCTGGTGCGGGCGGGGTCGCCGGACGTCCGGTACGTCGCCGCCCGGCCCGCCGTCCGCCCCGCCGTTCGGCCGCCAGCCGGGCCGCGCGGCGGCCGCCCTCGTGCTCGATCTCCCGCTGCAGCCGCCGCCAGCTCTCCCAGCGACGCACCGGCAGCTCGCCGTCGTCCAGCGCGGCCCGCACCGCGCAGCCCGGCTCGGCGTCGTGGGCGCAGTCGGCGTACCGGCAGCCGGCGGCCAGCTCGGTGATGTCGGCGAACGCCCGGTCCAGCCCGGCCGCGCCGTCGAGCAGGCCGACGGCCCGTACACCGGGGGTGTCCAGCACCGCTCCCCCACCCGGCAGCGGCACCAGCGACCGCCAGGTGGTGGTGTGCCGGCCCTTGCCGTCGACCCGGCGGATCGCCTGGGTGCGCATCACGTCCGCCCCGGCCAGCGCGTTGACCAGGCTCGACTTGCCGGCCCCGGAGGGGCCGAGCAGGCCGAGCGTGCGGCCCGGGGCGACGTGGCGGCGCAGCGGCGCCAGGCCGGTGCCCCGCTCGGCGCTGACCGGCAGCACCGGCACCCCCGGCGCGAGGTCGGCCAGTTGCCGGGCCACCGCCGCCGGGTCGGCGGCCAGGTCGGCCTTGGTGAGCACGACGAGCGGCTCCGCCCCGGATTCGTGCGCCAGGGAGAGCAGCCGTTCGATCCGCGCGGCGTCCGGTTCCGGGTGCACCGGCTCGACCACCGCGGCGGCGTCGAGGTTGGCGGCCAGCACCTGGCCGCTGGAGTCCTTGCCCGCGGTGCGCCGCACCAGCGCGCTACGCCGCGGCAGCACCACCTCCACCGTGACCGGGCCGTCCGGCCAGGTGGACAGCAGCACCCAGTCACCAGCGCAGGGCAGCGCGGTCAGGTCGCGGGCGGCGGCGGACAGCACGCCGCCGCCGAGGCTGGCCCGCACCGGCCCCTGCGGGCACAGCACGGTGCAGACGCCCCGGTCCACCCGGGCGACCCGCCCGTGACGGTGGCCGGCGCGCCGGTCGAGGTGGGCCGCCCAACCGGCGTCCCAGCCGAGGGCGGTCAGATCGAGAGTCATGGTGTCCTCATCGGTGTCGAGGGGAGATACGGCGGAACACACGCGCTGCGACCGGCATGCACACCACCTCCCCTCCGACTCCCGGTGCCGCGTTCGCGACGACGTGGACGCCGGCGCGTGCGGCGCCGGTCCGATGTCGTCGGCCCCGACGGTAGGTGTCCCGCCGACGCGCCGAAAGCGATTTCCCCCCGGGCACGGCCCGGTCCGGCCCGCTAGGGTCGGACGGGTGAGAACGCGATGACCGCCGACCCCCTGCTGCTGACCGGCCCGCTGGCCGAGGCGAACGACCGGCTGCTGCGTACCGTGTCCGGCCTGACCGCCGCGGACGTCGCGGCGCCCTCCCTGCTGCCGGGCTGGTCCCGCGCGCACGTGCTCACCCACCTGGCCCGCAACGCCGACGGGTTCGTCAACCTGCTCACCTCGGCGCGCACCGGTGAGGAGATCCCGATGTACGCCTCGGCGCACGCCCGCGCCGACGACATCGAGGCCGGCGCCGGGCGCGGCCCGGCCGACCTGCTGGACGACCTGCGCCGCAGCGGCCAGCGCTTCGACGCGGCGGTCGCGGCGATGCCCGCCGACGCGTGGGGCGCCACGGTGCAGACCCGGCGCGGCCCGTGGCCGGCGGCGATGCTGGTCTGGGGCCGGCTGCGCGAGGTCGAGGTGCACCACGTCGACCTGGCGGCCGGTTACCGGCCCGCGGACTGGCCGGACGCGTTCGCCCAGCGGCTGCTGCACGAGGTGGTGACCGGGCTGGCCGGCAATCCGGCCGCGCCGGCCATGGTGCTGCGTTTCGACGGCGCGGCGTCCGAACTCGTCGTGGGTGACCCCGAGGGGGCGCCCACGGTCACCGGCCCCGCGCCGGAACTCGCCGCCTGGCTCACCGGCCGGGGCGCGGGCGAGCTGCTCACCGTCGAACCCGACGGTCCTCTGCCGAACCCACCGGAATGGATCTGAACATCGTCATGACCTACACCGGAGACGTCACGCCCGGCGGTCCGCCGGCCGTGCGCGAGCTCGACCGGCTCACCGTCACCAAGCTGTCGGTGGGCCCGATGGACAACAACGCCTATCTGCTGCGCTGCAACGCCACCGGCGAGCAGGTGCTGATCGACGCCGCGAACGAGGCGCCGCGCCTGCTGGAGCTGGTCGGCGACGGCGGCCTGGCCGCCGTGGTGACCACGCACCAGCACATGGACCACTGGGTCGCGCTGGAGGAGGTGGTGGCCAAGACCGGGGCGCGCGCGCTGGTGCACGCCGACGACGCCGAGGGTCTGCCCATCGAGGCCGAGCGGCTCGCCGACGGCGACACGGTGCCGGTCGGTGACTGCGCGCTGGAGGTCATCCACCTGCGCGGGCACACGCCGGGCTCGATCGCGCTGCTCTACCGCGACCCGGCCGGCACCCCGCACCTCTTCACCGGAGATTCACTTTTTCCGGGCGGCGTGGGCAACACGGACCAGGACCCGGAGCGCTTCGGCCGGCTCATCGACGACGTCGAGGCCAAGCTCTTCGACCGGCTGCCGGACGACACCTGGTTCTACCCGGGCCACGGCAAGGACAGCACCATCGGCGCCGAGCGGCCCGCGGTGCCGCAGTGGCGCGCCCGCGGCTGGTGAGCACGCCCGGTCCGGCCTCCCCCGTGACGGCCGGGCCGGGCGCGGTCAGCCGGTGACCGCCCGCAGCCGCCGCCGGGTGGCGAGCAGCACCGGGCCGGCCAGCAGCAGCCCGACCGCCATGGTCAGCACCGTCGGGTTCAGCGCCGCCGGCAGCAGGCCGGTCAGCGCCCGCGCGGCCAGCCCCAGCGCCACGTAGAGCCCGGCCCACGCGGTGGCCCCGGCCGCCGCGCAGACCAGGAACCGCCGGTACGACATCCGCAGCCCGCCCGCGGCCAGCGGCAGCAACGCGTTGAACACCGGCAGGAACGGCGCCACCAGCACGATCCGTCCGCCGCCACGGTGCAGCAGCGTCTCGGCGGCGGACCAGCGGGACTCGCCGATCCAGCCGCCCACCCGGCTGTCCCGAAGCCGCCCGCCCCAGCGCCGGCCGGCGAAGAAGCTCAGCGACCAGCCGGCCAGGCAGCCCGTGACCACCGCCGCGACGGTGAGCGCCCCAGCGGCCGGACGACCCGCGCCGACCGCCGCGAGGACCGCGGCGTCGCCGGGCACCAGCACCCCGATCAGGGGTACGGCGTCGGCGAGCATGACCACGCCGAGCAGCCCCATCAGCAGGGTGGTGGGCAGCTCACCGGCGGCGGCCACGAGTTCGTTCATGGGCTGCACGCTATGTCCCGGCTGCACCCCGGCACATCGGGCATGATCCCCCAGTGGTCCCCGACACCCGGCCGGGGAGACCCCTAGGGTCAGCGGGGGCGGAGCACCTGCACCCGGCGGACCGGGGAGTCGACGGAGGGTTCGGTGGTCGGCACCGGATAGCTGGCCACCAGTTCCAGCCCGTCCGGCGGCAGGTGGCCCCGGTCCGGGTCGCCGACCAGCACCTGCACGCCGTGTGCGGCGCAGCGCCGCAGGTAGGGCAGAACCCGGGCGGCCAGCCCCGCGTCGTAGAGCGCGTCCCCTGCCACCAGCAGGTCGGCGCCCGCCACCCCGTCGAGCAGGTCGGCACCGTCGGCCGTCACCCGGACCCGGTTGGCCCGCGCGTTGACAGTGACCGCGGCCACCGCGTACGGGTCGATGTCGTTGGCGACCACCTCGTCGGCGCCGGCGAGCGCGGCGGCGATGGCGACCAGCCCCGATCCGGCGCCCAGGTCGAGCACCCGCCGCCCGGCGGCCAGCTCCGGGTGGTCCAGCAGGTGCCGGGCGAGCGCCTGCCCACCGGCCCACACCGACGCCCAGTACGGCGGCGGCAGCGACCGCCCGGCGGCGGCCTCCATCCGGGCCCACCACAGGATGGCGTCCTCGGCCAGGTGCAGACGCACCTCCGGCACGAACGGCGTACCGACCAGGCGCAGGCGGTCCGGGCCCGCGCCGGGCGCCGCGATCTCCTGCTCCAGGTCGGCCAAAGCCGTCTGCCTGCTCATCGGGGCAAGCATGCCGTGCCCGGCCCGACGGCGGGGTCTTTTTCCGGTCGCGCACGTATTCACGGGCGCGCCGCGCGCTTCCGGCAGCGGATTCCGGTCCGGACGGTTACTGTCGGGGTGGTACAGGGCGATCACCGGCCGTGGAGCCGATGCTCGCCCGCATTGGAACAGGGAGAGACGCATGGCAACCGGCACGGTCAAGTGGTTCAACTCGGAAAAGGGCTTCGGCTTCATCGAGCAGGACGGCGGAGGCCCGGACGTGTTCGTCCACTACTCGGCCATCCAGAGCAGTGGCTACCGCGAGCTGAACGAGGGCCAGAAGGTCGAGTTCGAGGTGACCCAGGGCCAGAAGGGCCCGCAGGCGGACAACGTCCGTCCGATGTAACGCGTGCCGGTGGCGGCGGTCGGGGTCCGACCGCCGCCGCAGTGCATCCTCAGGACGGCGCGGCCGGCAGGTCGCGCCGTTTCCGTAGTGGCCCGGCCAGCAGGATCAGCGGGGTCAGCGCCAGCCAGGCGGTCATCGCCCGGATCGCGCCGCCCGGCCCCCAGACCGCGCCCAGCGCGCCGGCGAGCAGGGCGGCCAGCGGAATGGTGCCGTAGTTGAGCAGGTGCATGCTCACCGTCGCCCGGCCGAGCAGCCGGTGCGGCGTGTACGTCTGCCGGAAGCTGCCCTTCACCACGTTGCCGACGGCGACGCCGAGGCTCACCAGCACCCCGCCGAGCACCAGCCAGCCGGTGCGCGCGCCGGGTCCGGCGAGTGGGATGAGCAGCGCGGGCGGGCCGGTCAGGGCGCCGGCGACCAGCAGCGTACGGGCGCTGCCGAGCCGGCGGGCCAGGCGTGCGGCGAGCGCGGCGCCGATCACGCCACCGAGGCTGGCGAGTCCGATCAGGAGGCCGACGAGGCCCGCCGGAAGGTCGGCCGAGCGGACCAGGAACACCACGAGCACCGCCTGGTAGCCGGTGAGGCCGATGTTGCTCGCCGCCCCGAAGACCGTCAGGACCCGCAGGTACGGGTCGCGGACGACGAACCGCAGCCCGGCGGCGACCTCGCGGCGCAGCGACGTCGACCCGGCCGGACGGTGCGGGCGGGGTTCGTCCGCGCGGATGCGGCGCAGGCACAGCGCGGACAGCAGGAAGCTGAACGCGTCCAGCGCCACCGCGGTCACCGCGCCGACAAGCTGGGCGACCAGACCGGCCAGACCCGGCCCGACCAGGTAGCTCGCCGTCTGGGTGGCGTGCAGCCGCGCGTTGGCCTCGGGCACCTGCTCGGGACGCAGCAGCGTGGGCAGGTAGACCTGGTCGGCGGTCTCGAAGAAGACCCGGGCCAGGCCGGCGCCGAGCGCCACGATCAGCAGGTGCCCGACGGTGAGCAGCCCGGCCAGGGCGGCCACCGGCACGCTCGCGAACAGCGCCGCGGCGGCGAGGTCGGCGGCGATCATCACGGGCCGGCGGCGGACCCGGTCGACCCACGCCCCGACCGGCAGGCCGGCGAGCAGCCACGGCATCCAGGCCGCGGCGGTGAGCACCGCCACCTGGAACGTGGTCGCGTCGAGCACCGCGACGGCGACCAGCGGCAGCGCCACAGCGGTCATGTTGCTGCCCACCGCGCTGACCGTGTGACCGGTCCAGAGCAGCCGGAAGTCGCGGTCCCGGAACAGCGGGCCGGGCGGCGCCTCGACCGGCCCGGACGTGCGCGCGGGAGCGGTCACGGCCGGCCCGGCACGCCGTGGGCGAACACGAAGACCGGCTCGCGGGGCTGCCCGTCCTCGGGCACCGGCCGGTCGGCCCACCTGGCGAACAGCGCGATCACCTCGCGGCTGAGTTCGGCCAGCTCGTCCGGGGTCAGGTGCAGCCACTTGTCGGTGCTGAACGGCCCCTCCCCCCACGCGGCGTGCGCCTCGTCGGGGGCGGCCTGCCAGGCGCGGACCAGCTCGGCGTGCCGCTCCAGGTTGAGCGAGCTGGCCGCGTCGGCCACCACCCGGGCCGCCGGGTCGTCGTCGAAGTCGCTGTTGGACCAGCGCACCCCGCGGTCGCGCAGCCGCCACCAGCGTTCCCGGCGGTCGCGGGCCAGCTCGGGCGCCTCGGCCAGCAGATCGGCGGCGGCGAGCACCTTGAGGTGGTGGCTCACGTTCGCGGGCGCCTGGCCGGTGTGCTCGGCAAGCATGCCGACGGTGCACGGGCCGTACACCTTGAGGACGTCCATGAGCCGGCGGCGCAGGGGGTGGGCGAGCGCGGCGAGCACCCGCGAGTCGGTGACCTGCCGGACGGAGGGCTGTTCCATGCGGCGAGCATGACATTAGCAAGAGTTGTTGCGCAATACCTCTTGCGGATTAGGAGAGGCCGGGGCGCCGCGACGCGACGGTCGCGGCGCCGGACGGTCAGGCGGTCAGCCGCCGGGACAGTTCGTCGGCGACGTCCCGGGCGATCTGCGGCGGGATGGCCTCGGCGATCTTCTCCGGCGGCAGGCCGGCCAGCACCCCGGAGACGATCTGCTCCTCGTCGGTGAAGTCCTTGCCGGACAGCTCGTTCACCTGCGCCACCAGCGCCGGCCAGGCGCGCAGCATCGCCAGCATCTGCTGCAACGGCGAGTTCGCCATCGGCGGGTTCACGAGCCCCGTGGTGTTGACCGGCGAGATGAGCCAGTTGCGCAGGTTCTGCAGGTCGGCCAGGACGTCGCCGACGGTACGGTTCTTGGCGCCGGTGTCGCGGATGAGCTTGTCGGTCTGTTCCATGTCGTCCTCCGGTTTCGCGATGGCGATCATCCCGATCGCGGTCAGGTAGCGGCGGAACAGCGGGGTCTGGTCCCGGCCCGCCTTCGTGGAGTCGCGGAAGAAGCTGAAGTGGGTGTGGAACAGGTGGCTGCTGTCGCCGCCGGTGCGCCGTCCCAGCCGGTCCCAGCGGCGTACGGTCCGCCCGTCCGGGGAGTAGATGACCTCCCGGATGTCCCGGGTGTCGGCGGCGTTCGCCACGCACTGCGCCACCATCCAGGTGGAGAACGTCCGCAGGTTGTGCGTGCCGCCACCGGAGCGGACGGAGAACGTGCCGACGTCCAGCGCCGACGCGTACAGCGTGAGCCCGGACCGGTCCCGGTTGGACTCCACCACCGAGTAGTCGTTCGTGACGACCCGGTCGGAGCCGCAGTGGTAACCGCCGCGGTGGTTGACGTCGCCGACGATGCCGACCTCCGCCGGCTCCAGGTCGTCGGCGCGTACGGCCTTCTTGTCGACGTTGAGGTAGGTGAGTAACAGGTTCCGGACGGCCAGCAGGTTCGCCGGGGCCGACGTCATGACAGATCCCCTTCCGATCGATGACCGGCGAGGGCACGACAATCACACCGCGTGATGACATGCGATCCGCGGACGCGCCCCGCCGGATAACTGCACGGCACCGGGCACTTGCTCCGAGCTTAACCACGGTTCGGCAGAAGTGCCCAGCTCAGGGGCGGTTTTTTGAACTATCAGCCCGCTGTGGACGGTGCCGGCACGAGCGGCAGCACCAGTGCCGAGGGATGCTCGCGATCGTGGAGGATCTCCCGCCATCCAGCACGGAGGGTCACAGGGGTGCCGAGCGGCTCACCGGTGCCGGGATTGCGCGCGTAGCGCGGATGGGCGCCGCCGGAGACCTGCACCCGCAGCCGGTGCCCGGGCGCGAAGCGGTACGCCGTGGGCCAGAGCGTCACCGGCACGGCGACCACTCCGGACGGATCTCGCGGGAACCGGCCGGGCTCGACGCGGACCAGGCCGTCGCAGACGTTCCACGAGCGCCCGCGCCGGTCCACGTCGCACAGACGCACGAACACGTCCAGGTACGACAGTTCGCTGCGCAGGTGGACCTCGGCGCGTACCGGCCCGGCCACCTCGACCGGCTCACGCAGCGGCTCGCTGGTGTAGGTGAGCACGTCCGGGCGCGCCTCGACCGGCCGGTTGTCCACCGCACCGGCCCGCTGGGCCACCAGCAGCGGGCCGCCGAGCGACGGGGTGGGGTCGGCCGGGTCGTACCAGATCCGGTCCGGTGCGCCGTGCTCCTGCGGCTCCGGGGCCAGCCCGCCGGCGGATCGCAGATGCCATCGGGCGGGGGTGGCCGGTGGCGGCCAGTCCGGCAGGTCGCGCCAGCCGCCGCCGTCGCCGCCGACGTGCACCCGTACCGGCGCGCGGTCCGGCCCGGGCCGCCCGGCCAGGTGGGTGTCGAGCCAGTCCAGGCCCTCCCGCAGCGACGCCAGGAGCAGCCCCGGGCTGCCGTGCGTCCACGGCCCGACTACCAGGCGGGTCCGCGTCCCGGCGGCCCGCAGGCGGGCGTAGTCGTCGAGCTGGGCCGGCAGGAAGATGTCCTGCCAGCCGCTGACCATCGCCACCGGGGCCCGGACCTCGGTGATCCGGTCGCCGAAGACCCGGGTACGCCAGTAGTCGGCGCCGGGCGTGTGGTGGCGCAGCCACTCCTGGAAGAACGGCACCGTCACGCCGGTGGCGACCCGGTCGGCCTCGGCCAGCGGCAGGTGCGCCAGGGCCCGGGCGAGGCGGGGCTGGCCGCGCTTGAGTTCCCACTGGCGGGCCAGCCAGGGCACGGTCTGCGCCTGGAGCAGCTCGGCCCAGGTGAGCACCGTGTCGAGGGCGAACGACTCTCCCGCGTACGTCGAGTCGCGGGTGCCCGACGCGGTCACCACGGCGACCATCGCGCGCAGCTCGTCGCCCGCCTCGGCGGCGAGCGCCCACTGCACGAAGCCCTGGTAGCTGGCGCCGAACATGCCGAACGCGCCGGTCCACCACCGCTGGCGGCGCAGCCAGTCGAGTGTGTCGAGACCGTCGTCGCGCTCGTGCACCAGCGGCGCGAACTCGCCGCCGGAGCCGAACGTGCCGCGGCACGACTGGATCACCACGTGGAAGCCCCGCTCGGCGATCAGGCGGCCCAGCAGCCGGATCGGCCCGCCCCGCCCGTACGGGGTGCGGATCAGCACGCACGGCGCGGCGGGCAGGCCGGGCGCGTAGTGGTCGGTGCGCAGCGTCACTCCGTCGCGTACCCGGACCGGGATGTCCCGGGTGACGGTGACCCGCCCGGTGCGGGCGGCGGGCAGTTGCAGCGCCGCGGTGGCCGCCCGGGTGACCAGCCGCACGATCAGGCGTCTCCGGACGCGGCGCCACGGCGGGGCGCGGCGCGGATCTCGTCCCGGTGGGTGCGCATGGAGTGCACCATCTCGGCCATGAACCGGTGCACCACGGCCAGCTCGTCGTCGCTGAAGCGGTCCATCACGTCGTCGGTACGGCGGCCCAGCGGCCCGAAGAAGCTCTGCGCCAGCGTGGCGCCCCGGTCGGCGTAGTGCAGCAGGATCTTGCGGCGGTCGGCGGTGTCCCGGTCGCGCCGGATGTGGCCGCCGCGCTCCAGGCGGTCGACGAGCGCGGTCACCGAGCCGGAGGAGATGTTGAGCGCCTCGCCGAGCCGGCCGGGGGTGATCGGGTCGCCCACCAGCTCGGCCTCCATCACCGCGATCAGGGCGTACAGGTCGGTGGCGTTGAGCCCGTGCAGCCCGGCGAACGCGTGCCCGATGTGCTGCGCGTCGACCGAGTAGCGGCGCAGGTCGTTTGTGATGTCGGCGACCATGCGACCGCGTGGGTCGTCGCGCCGCCGGTACATCCTGTGCGCCGTCACCGCTTGCCGCCACCCCCTGTCGAACAGCTCCGGTTGCAGCATAGAACCACCCCGGATAATCTCGCTTATCAAGATACTCGTTAAAAAAGAATTCCCCGCGATCAATACTGTGAGGGCATCAGATGTCTCTGTTCACCCGCGTCGTCCGGGGCCGGCTGGCCGCCTGGCTCACGCTGGCCGCCGCACTCGTCGTCGGCGTGGTCGCCTTCGGGCTACCGAAGCCGGACAATCCGGCGCCCGTCTCCGACACCGGCCTGTCCGTGGAGTGGCAGTCGACGCAGGTTGAGCGGCTCCAGGAACAGTTGCCCTCCAAGGACGCCCAGACCGCCCTGGTGGTGGTCAGCCGCGCCGACCAGGCCCCGCTGAGCGGGGCCGACCGCAGCGTGCTCGACGGCCTGGGCGGCGAGTTGAACTCGCTCGCCGCCGGCGGGCGGGTCTCCCCCGCCCAGGTCTCCCCGGACGGCACTGTGGCGCTGGTCGCGGTGCCGCTGTCCACCGAGGGCGGCCCGTCGGCGGTGGTCGACGAGGTGGAGGAGCTCCGCGAGGCGGTCGGTGACCTGCCCGGCGAGCTGACCGTCGAGGTCACCGGCGGCCCGGCGTTCACCGCCGACCTGGGCAAGGTGTTCCAGGGTGCGGACACCACGCTGCTGCTGGTCACCGCCGCCGTGGTGGCGGTGCTGCTGCTCGTCACCTACCGCAGCCCGTTCCTGTGGCTCGTACCGCTGCTGGTGGTGGGCGCCACCGAGCAGATCACGCTGCGCGTGGTGGAGTCCCTCGTCCCCGCCTTCGGCATCTACCTGCCCAGCGGTCAGGTCACCGGCATCGCCAGCGTGCTGGTGTTCGGCGCCGCCACCAACTACGCGCTGCTGCTCATCGCCCGCTACCGGGAGGAGCTGCGCCGCGAGGAGGACAGGTTCGCCGCCATGCGCTCGGCGCTGCGCCGTACCGCCGAGCCGATCCTGGCCAGCGGCAGCACCGTCGTCCTCGGCGTGCTCACGCTGCTGCTGTCCGAGCAGGAGACCAACCGGGCGCTCGCCATCGCCTGCGCCACCGGTGTGATCCTCGCCATGCTCTGCGCCCTGTTCGTGCTCCCCGCCGCCCTGCTGCTGTTCGGCCGGGGCCTGTTCTGGCCGTTCATCCCCCGCGTCGGCAGCGCCGCCCGCGAGGGCCGGATCTGGGGCCGCCTCGGCGAGCTGGTGGTCCGCCGGCCGCTGCCGGTCGCCGCGCTCGCCGTCCTGCTGCTCGCCGGCCTCGCCCTCGGCGGCCTCGGCATCCGCACCGGGCTGTCCGAGACCGAGCAGTTCAGCGAGAAGCCCGAGGCGGTCGCCGGAGCCGAGACGCTCGCCCGGGCGTTCCCGGCCGGCAGCACCCAGCCGGTCGCGGTGCTCACCACCCCGCAGGCCGCCCAGGCGGTCCTCGCCGCGGCCGGCGGCGTCGACGGGGTCGCCTCGGCCCGCCCCGGCGCCGCCGGGGACCGGGTCGCCCAGATCGACGTGGTGCTCACCGCCGAGCCGGGCAGCGCCGCCTCCGACCGGGCCGTGGTGGCGCTGCGCGACGCCGTGGCCGCCGTACCGGACTCCGCCCCGCCCGCCGTGGACGGCGCGGACGCCGCCGACGGCGCGCTGGTCGGTGGTTCGGTCGCCGCGACCTACGACTCGAACGAGGCGAACACCAAGGACCTCAAGCTGATCCTGCCGCTCATCCTGCTGCTGGTCGGCGCGGTGCTGGTGCTGCTGCTGCGCGGGCTCCTGGCGCCGCTGCTGCTGGTGCTCACAGTCATCGCCTCGTTCTTCGCCAGCCTCGGCGCGGCCTGGCTGCTCTTCGACCACGTGCTGGACTTCCCGGCGCTGGACAGCGGAGTGCTGCTGCTCGCGTTCGTGTTCCTGGTGGCGCTCGGCGTCGACTACAACATCTTCCTGGTCACCCGGGCCCGGGAGGACGCGCGCCGCACCGGCACCCGCGACGGCATGCTGTCGGCGCTGCGGGTCACCGGCGGCGTGATCACCAGCGCGGGCGTGCTGCTCGCGGCGGTGTTCGCGGTGCTCGGCGTGCTGCCACTGATCACCCTCACCCAGATCGGCATCATCGTCTGCGTCGGCGTGCTGCTGGACACGCTGCTGGTCCGGACGGTGCTGGTACCGGCGCTGGCGTTCCTGCTCGGCGACCGCTTCTGGTGGCCCGGCCGGATCACCCGGTCCGCCGACGCGCCCGCCACGACGCCGGCCGAGCTGGTCGCCGCGCGGGACTGACCGGACGGGCGGGGGCCGGCGCGTACGCCGGTCCCCGCCCGTTCGTCCGGTCGATCAGAAACTCAGGCACTCGCACTCGGTCATCAGCGCCCGCACGTTGCGCACGTACTGCGGGTTCGGGATGGTCAGCGGCTGATCCTCCCGCGCCACCGCGCCGTGCCCGTAGTTGTAGGCCGCGATCACGGCGTTGAGCAGGCAGGAGTTCAGCTCACTCGTGCACAGTGAGGCGTCGAGCCGGTAGTCGGACTCGAAGTACATGTCGCCGATGTACTTGGTCAGCCAGGCCAGGTAGGTGCCGCCCAGGTAGGCGTTGTCCCGGTAGGCGTCGATGTCGTACGACTGGCCGAAGCGCTGGTTCATCCACTCCGCCGTGGCCGGCATGACCTGCATCAGCCCGACCCCGCCGTCACAGGCGACGATGTTGGACTGCCACCCGCTCTCCTGCCAGGCGGTGGCCTTCATCAACGCCGACGGGATGCGGATGTCCGGCGCCGAGGTAGGCCAGTAGGTCCGCGCCGCCGCGTCGGCGAGCGCCGCCTTCACCTGGCTCTGACTGGCCTTGGTGCCCCGGTAGCTCGGCTTGCAGCCGTCGTCCACCGGCTTCGGCGGCGCCGGTGGCACCTGGGTCTCGGTCGGCGGCTTCGGCCGGGCCAGCGGCGCCGTGGTCGTGCGGGACGGCTTGGCCCGCGGCTTCGGTTTCGCCGACGCGCTCGGGCTGGGCCGGCCGCCCATCGCCGCGACCGCCGGTGGCTCGTCGCTCGGCGCGTCGGCCGGCGCCTCCTGCGGCTGGTCCGCCGGTGCCGCCGTGGGCAGGTCCGCAGCGACCTCCCGGACCGGCCGTTCCTCCTCGCCGCACGCCGTCAGCGTGGCCGCCGCGACCAGTGCCACCACCGTCACGGCCCACCGGCCGAGTCCTCGCCGCATCGGACCTCCCCGTAGTCCCCCGTCGGCGCACCCTAGCAAGGATCGACAGGTCCGGGGGGTACCCGGAACGCGGACCGGCGGCCCCGGGGCCGGGGCGGCGACTCCCCCGCCACCGCGTCGGCCGGCCCCTCGTCCGGCTCCGCGCCGGCGGACCGTTCCTCCCGGGCCGCGCCGCCCGGTCGCTCGTCCCGGTCGGTCAAGCGGTCCCGGGTCGCCCACGCCACCACGAACACGGTGGTCCAGGCGACGCCCAGCAGGACCGCCGTGACGGTGCCGCTCGCCGTACTGAAGCCCAGGTAGAGCCGTGCGCCGGTGACAGTGACCACGCCCGCCGACGCGACCGTCCAGACCGCCGCGCCCACCGGCCAGCGGGCGCCGTGCGACAGCAGCCAGGCGAGCGTGCCGAAGCTCGCGGTCACCACCGCGTTCTGCGTCGGGAACAGGTCACCGGGGCGGTCCGGGCTGCCCGGGCCGGTCAGGTCCGCGACGACGACGAGCAACACCAGCGGCACGGCGGCGCCGACGGTGCCCAGCACCCCGAGCGGGTCCGCCCGCCACGCCCGGCCGCGCCGGGCCACCACGGCGGCCACCACCGCCACCGCGGCGATCAGCACCCAGCCACGCAGCACCGACACCGCCAGCAACGCCGTGTCGACCACCCCGGGGGTACGCCGGGCGGCGAACCAGTCGGCGACCAGCCCGTCGAGGACGTACAGCCCGCTCTGCGCGACCACCGCCTCCAGCAGGACCGCCACGGCCAGCCCGGCGACGAACAGCAGCGCCAGCCCCAGCGCCAGGTTGATCAGCAGCGTCCAGGCCGGGCCGACCCGCATGGCGACCAGGAAGAACAGCACCCCGTACCGGGCCCGCAGCCAGCGCAGCGGCGGCAACGCGGCGGCCCGTGCGGCCAGCGCGCGTACCGGGTCCGGGTTGCGGCCCAGCCAGCGGCCGGCGAGCACGACGGCGAGCAGGCACAGCAGCAGGACCAGCACCGCGCCGGTGGCCCGGCCGAGCAGCTTCGACACCCGCTCGTACGACTCACCGGCCAGGTAGCCGGCCAGCACCGAGGCGCCCACCCAGCTCGCCACCCCGGCCAGGTTCCACGGCGCGAACCGCCGGTACGGCATCCCGGCCGACCCGGCCAGCCGGGGCGCCAGCGTGCGGGCGAACGCGATCCAGCGGGCCGCGAGCACACCCCGGCCGCCGAGGCGCTCCAGCAGCGAGTCGGCCCGCCGCCACCGGTGCGCGCCGATCCGGGCACCCACCCCGGAGGCACGCAGACGGGGGCCGTAGCGGCGGCCGGCCCGCCACGCGAGTGTGTCTCCGATCACGGCAGCGGCGGTCATCGCCACCAGCACGGGCGCGAGGCGCAGCGTCCCCGCGTACGCTAGGAAGCCGACCAGAAGCAGGGTCGCCTCGCCGGGCATCAGCAGCCCGACGATCACCGCGGTCTCCGCCGCGACGATCGCCGCGGCGGCCACGTAGATCAGCAGGGGCGGCAGCTCCTGCAGCCAGCTCAGCAGGTCAGGCATCGGACACCCCGCACGGGTGTCAGCATGCCAGTCGCTGGAACGGTCGGCACAGCACTTTCGACGCAGATCCGGGTTGTCTCGGGGTGACCCCGAGGCGTGCCCCGGCAACCGCAGACAGGAGTATGGAGGGTATGCAGCTACGCACCGACCTCCGCAACGTCGCCATCATCGCCCACGTCGACCACGGCAAGACGACCCTGGTCGACGCCATGTTGCGGCAGGCCGGCGCCTACGGCGCCCGTGGTGAGAACACCGAGCGGGTCATGGACTCGATGGACCTCGAGCGCGAGAAGGGCATCACCATCCTCGCCAAGAACACCGGCGTGCGGTACCTGCCGGCGGACGGCTCGGAACCGGTCACCATCAACATCATCGACACCCCCGGTCACGCCGACTTCGGCGGCGAGGTCGAGCGCGGCCTGACCATGGTCGACGGTGTGGTGCTGCTCGTCGACGCCAGCGAGGGCCCCCTGCCGCAGACCCGGTTCGTGCTCCGCAAGGCGCTGCGCGCCCGGCTGCCGATCATCCTGGTGATCAACAAGGTGGACCGTCCGGACGCCCGGATCAAGGAGGTCGTGGACGACACCTACGAGCTGTTCCTCGACCTGGACGCCGACGAGGAGCAGATCGACTTCCCGATCGTCTACGCCTGCGCCCGCGACGGCATCGCCTCGCTGACCCAGCCCGCCGACGGCGCCGTCCCGGACGACAGCAGCAACCTGGAGCCGCTGTTCCGCACCCTGCTGGACACCATCCCCGCGCCCGCGTACGACGAGGGCGCGCCGCTGCAGGCGCACGTCACCAACCTCGACGCCTCGCCGTTCCTGGGCCGGCTCGCGCTGTGCCGGGTCCGCCAGGGCACCATCAGCAAGGGCCAGACCGTGGCCTGGTGCCGCACCGACGGCAGCACCCAGCGGGTACGCATCTCCGAGCTGCTGATGACCGAGGGCCTGGAGCGCAAGCCGGCCGAGTCCGCCGGGCCGGGCGACATCATCGCCGTCGCCGGCATCCCGGAGATCATGATCGGGGAGACGCTCGCCGACGCCGAGAACCCGGTGCCGCTGCCGCTGATCACCGTGGACGAGCCGGCCATCTCGATGACCATCGGCACCAACACCTCGCCGCTCGTCGGCCGGGTCAAGGGCGCCAAGGTCACCGCCCGGATGGTCAAGGACCGGCTCGACAAGGAGTTGGTCGGCAACGTGTCGCTGCGGGTGCTGCCCACCGAGCGGCCGGACGCCTGGGAGGTGCAGGGCCGCGGCGAGCTGGCCCTGGCGATCCTGGTCGAGCAGATGCGCCGCGAGTCCTTCGAGTTGACCGTCGGCAAGCCGCAGGTCGTCACCCGGGAGATCGACGGCAAGACCTGCGAGCCGGTCGAGCGGCTGACCATCGACGCCCCGGAGGAGTACCTGGGCGCGATCACCCAGCTCCTGGCCACCCGCAAGGGCCGGATGGAGCAGCTGGTCAACCACGGCACCGGCTGGATCCGGATGGAGTGGCTGGTCCCGGCGCGCGGCCTGATCGGCTTCCGGACCGAGTTCCTCACCGAGACCCGCGGCACCGGCATCCTGCACCACGTCTTCGAGTCGTACGAGCCGTGGTTCGGCGAGCTGCGCACCCGCAACAACGGCTCGCTGGTCGCCGACCGCGCCGGTTCGGTCACCGCGTTCGCGATGACCAACCTCCAGGAGCGCGGCCAGCTCTTCGTCGAGCCGGGCACCGAGGTGTACGAGGGCATGATCGTCGGTGAGAACTCCCGCTCCGACGACATGGACGTCAACATCACCAAGGAGAAGAAGCTCACCAACATGCGCTCGTCGACCGCCGACGAGACCGAGAAGCTGATCCCGCCGCGCAAGCTGTCCCTGGAGCAGGCCCTGGAGTTCTGCCGCGAGGACGAGTGCGTCGAGGTCACCCCGGCCGCGGTGCGCATCCGCAAGGTGGTGCTCGACCAGCAGCAGCGTGGCCGGGCCGCCGCCCGCCGCAAGCACGCCGGCTGACCCACCAGCTCACCAGCCCCACCCGGAGCCCGGCCCGCCCCTCGGCGGACCGGGCTCCCCCCTTCCCCTCCCCACCGCCGCCCACCGCTGCCGCCCACCGCTGGACGATCATGAGGTTGGCGGCAGTCCTGGAGATCAAATCCGCCGCCAACTTCATGATCGACGGGTCGGGTGCGAGAGGGCGCGACGGGCGGCCACGGGGTGCAGGGCGGCGGGCGGCAGGCGGCAACGAGGGCGGGGTCGGCAGGGTGGGGTCGGCAGGGTGGGGTCAGCGGGGCTTGGTGGCCTCCAGGGCCAGGACGTCGGGGATCGGGCCGGAGCCGGACTCGACCACCCGGGTCAGCCGCAGGCCGGCGCCCGCCACGGCGTCCAGCAGGCCGGCCAGCGGCAGATGCCACGCGCCGACCCGCGCCCGCACCCCGGTCGCGTTCCACGAGCGGACCGTGCGGTCCCGCGAGGCGTACCCGCCGTCGATCACGATCCGCTCCGGCTCGGACCGGTCGGCGAACGCACCCACGAAACACGGGTGCACGCCGACGTGCACCAGGCGGCCGCCGGGTGCCAGCACCCGCGCCGCCTCGGCGACGGCCGCCGGATAGTCCGGCATGTCGGTGTGCGCGAGCACGCAGACCACCGCCGGTACGGCGCCGGCGGACAGCGGCAACGCCGTCGCGTCGGCACGGGCCACCGGCAGCCGGGCACGGGCGTGGCGTAGCTGCCCGCCGGACAGGTCCACCCCCACCGGTGTCCATCCGAGACGCTTCAGCTCGGCGGCGTGCGCCCCGGTACCGCAGCACAGGTCCACGCAGCGGCCGGGGCCGTCCCCCAGCAGGTCGGCCAGCACCGACCGGACCCGGTCCATGTAGACCGACGAGGTCTCGCTGGCGTACTCCTCGTACCAGTCGGCGATGTCGTCGTACAACGGGGTCGTCATCTCCGCACGCTAGCCCGCACCCGCGCCCGCCGCTGCCCCGCGTACGCCACGAAGATCCGCTACGGTGCGGTCATGACCTGGGAGGACCTTGACGCACACCTGGACCGGGTGCCCGGCACCGTCTCCGCGTACGTGGGCCGCCCCGGCGCGCGGCCGACGTGGACGCGGCGGGCCGACGCCACCCACTACGCGGCGAGCACCATGAAGCTGGCCGTGCTGGTGGCGCTGTTCCGCGCCGCCGAGGCGGGCCGGCTCGACCTGGACGCGCCGGTGCCGGTGCGCAACTCGTTCGACTCCGCGCTGCCGGGCGCGCCCCGGTTCGCAAACGACCGCGACTACGACAACGACGAGGCGGTCTGGGACCGCGTCGGCGGCGAGGCGCCGCTGCGCTGGCTCGCCGAACGGATGATCGTCCGGTCCAGCAACCTGGCCACGAACATCTGCATCGGCGAGGTGGGGCTGCCCGCCGTGGCGCAGGCGTGGGCGCTCGCCGGTGCCCGGCACAGCGTCACCGGCCGCGGCATCGAGGACTTCGCCGCCCGCGACTCCGGCATCGACAACCTGGTCACCGCCGCCGACCTGGCGGGCCTGCTCGGTGAGCTGGCGCTCGGCGCGACCCGGCCCGGCCCGCTCGCCTCACCGGCTGGCTGCGCCGCCATGCTCGACGTGCTCGCCGCCCAGGAACACCGCGAGGACCTGGCCGCCGGGCTGCCCGACGGCACCCGGATCGCGCACAAGGGCGGCTGGGTACGCGGTGTACGCCACGGCGCGGGCGTGGTGTTCCCGGACGACGCGCCGCCGTACACGATCGTCGTCTGCACCACCACCGAGCTGGCCGACGGCGGCGCGGACGGTGACGAGGTCTCCGACGACGCCTGCCGGCTGATCGCGCACGTCTCCGAGCGGGTCTGGGCCGCGCGGCACGACCTGGCCGGCTGACCCGGCTACTCCAGCAGCCGCTCGCGCAGCGCGGCGCGGTGCGCGTCGGTCACCCCCAGACCGTCGCGCAGGTACGCGTCGAACGAGCCGTGCGCGCGGCGCACCTCGTCGTAGGCGGCGTCCAGGTATTCCGGGCGCACCTCCAGCAGCGGCCGGGCCACCGCCGGGTCCAGGTCCGGCCGGCGCTGGATCATCGCCGACAGCAGCACCTCGCGCAGGCTCTCGGTCAGCTCGTTGTGCACCAGGTAGTCGGCGCGGATCGCCTCCTCCTCCACGCCCAGCGCGGTCAGCAGCACCACCGACAGCCAGCCGGTGCGGTCCTTCCCGGCCGAGCAGTGGAACAGCAGCGGCAGGTTCGCGCCCTCGGCGGCCAGCCGCACCGCCGCGCCGAAACCGGTCCGCGCCGACTCCCCGGTGACGAACCAGCGGTAGATCGCCGTCATCGCCCCCGGCATGCCCTCGCGGGCCAGCGCCGCGTACGCGTCCAGGTCGTGGCCCTGCAGCACCGCCGAGACGTACGTGAACACCGGGTGCGCCGCGTCGTAGACCGGCAGGTGCACAGTGCGGGGCTCGCCCACCAGCCGGTCCGGCGGGGCCACCGCCTGCTCGTGGACGTCGCGCAGGTCCACCACGCAGGCCGGGCCGAGCTTGCTCAGCACCGGCAGGTCCTCGTCGGTGAGCCGGCCCAGCGCGGGTGTGCGGATGAGCCGCCCCGCCCGTACCCGCCGCCCGTCGCTCGTCGGCAGTCCACCCAGGTCACGCGCGTTCGGCGCGCCCACCAGCTCCCATTCCCGCCCGGCCATCGGCCCTCCCCTGCTCGCCGCCAGTTGGCTATAGGGTGCCCCACATGACGATCGCCGCGGTACGCACCCACCGTCTGTCGGCCCCCTTACACACCCCGTTCGTCACCGCGCTGCGCCGTACCACCACCGTGGACACGCTGGTCGTGGAGGTGGTCGACGGCGACGGCCGGTCCGGTTTCGGGGAGGCGCCGCAGGTCTGGCAGGTCACCGGCGCGTCGGTCGCGGGTGCCGAGGCGTGCGTACGCGAACTGCTCGCGCCACAGCTGATCGGCCGCGACGCCGACGACCTCCAGGCAGCAGGCGCGCTGGTGCGCCGCGCCGTGGTGGGCAACGAGTCGGCGAAGGCGGCGCTCGACGTGGCGCTGCACGACCTGGCCGCGCGGCGGCTCGGCGTACCCCTGGTGCGTCTGCTCGGTGGCACGGCGCTGCGCGTGCCGACCGACGTCACGCTGGCCGCCGGCGACGCGGTCGACCTGGCCGCGACGGCGGCGCGGCGCGGCGCCGAGGGGTTCAGCGTGCTCAAGCTCAAGGTCGGCACCGACGCCCGCGGCGACCTGGACCGGGTCCGCGCGGTGCGGGCCGCGGTCGGCCCGGACGTGCGGATCCGGCTGGACGCCAACCAGGGCTGGACGCCCCGGGAGGCGGTGCGGGTGATCCGGGCGATCGAGGACGCGGGGCTCGACGTGGAACTGGTCGAGCAGCCGGTGCACCGCCGCGACCTGGACGGGCTGGCCTGGGTCAGCGACCGGGTGGACCTGCCGATCCTGGCCGACGAGTCCGTCTTCGACGTGCGCGACCTGGTCGAGGTGATCCGGCGGCGCGCCGCCGACATGGTCAACGTGAAGCTGGCCAAGTGCGGCGGCCTGCAACCGGCCCGCACGCTGCTCGACCTGGCCGCCGCGCACGGCATGGGCACCATCGTGGGTTCGATGATGGAGGGCCCGGTGGGGGTCGGCGCCGCGGCCAGCCTGGTCGCCGCGTCCGGCACCACCGCCGTGTCGGACCTCGACGCCGCCTGGTGGCTGGCCTGGTCGCCGGTCACCGGGGGCATCCGGTACGAGGGCGCGAGCGTGCTGCTGCCGGACGCTCCGGGCCTGGGGGTCACCGGCCTACGTGAAGCTAAAATTCAGACAAGTGGTTGAGCAACGTCAGAATTTTTCATATGGTCGCCCGGACGACCACCGGAGAGAGGGGTACGCGTGGCACCTCAGCCCGGCCGCCGGGCCGTCGTACGGGTACCGGTGGCGACCCTGTGGACCGCTCCCGAGGCGGTACGCCCGATCGACTGCCCCGCCCTCGCCGGCTCGCCCGACGTCGCCGCCTGGATCGCCGGCATGGACCGCGACCAGCTCGTCGGTGACTGCGTCCTGACCCAGCTGCTGCTCGGCGAGCCGGTGCGCGTCACCGAGTCCCGGCCGGACGGCTGGGTGCGGGTGGTGGCGCTGGGCCAGCCAGCGGCGAAGCTCGGCGCCGACGGCTACCCGGGCTGGCTGCGGGCCGCCCACCTGGCCGACGCCGACCCGGCCGACACCGTCCCGTCCGACAGCGTCCCCGCCGGCCCCGCTCCGGCCGGCCTCGCCGCGTCCGGCGCGGCGCGATCGGACCCCGCTTCGGCCGGACCGGCAGCGGTCGGCACCGGTCCGGCCGGTCCCGGTCCCGGTCCCGCTCCGGCCGGTTCCGGCCCGGCGGCCGACGGTCCGCTGACGGTCGACGTGGCCCGCACCGCGTTGCGTGCCGCACCCGGCGGCGACGCGGCGCTCACCGGCGTGGTCCTCGGCACCCGGCTCACCCCGGCCGGGCCGGCGGTGGACGGCAGGCGCCCGGTCCGCGTACCCGGGCGGGCCGACCCGCTCTGGGCCCCGGAGGACGACCTGGTGCCGCTGCCCGCCGAGCGCCCCGAGGCCGAGGAGGTGCTCGCGGTCGCCGAACGGCTGCGCGACCTGGTCTACGTCTGGGGCGGCATGTCCACCGACGGCATCGACTGCTCCGGGCTGGTGCACCTGGCCTGGCGGCGGTACGGGATCACGCTCCCCCGCGACGCCGACGACCAGGCGGCGGCGACCTCGCGGGTGCCGCTGGACGCCGAACGCCCCGGCGACCTCTACTTCTTCGCCCGGCCCGGCCGGCGCATCCACCACGTCGGGATCGTGTCGGCCGAGCCGCGCGGCGGCCGGCGCCGGATGCTGCACGCCTGCTACCTGACCCGCCGGGTGGTCGAGGAGGAGCTACCGGCCGACCGGACCGCCACCCTCGTCGGCGCCCACCGCGTCTGACCGCCGACACGCCGCGGGGCGCCCCCGGCACGGGAGCGCCCCGGACGGGACGGGTGGGTCAGCGGCGGGCCTGGGCCAGTTCCCGGCGCCGGTCCCGCGACGACTTCGCCAGGCTGGCGGCGGTGGCCACACCCAGGGTGCCGAGGATGACCGTCAGCGACAGCCAGATCGGGATGTGCGGGGCCCACGCCACGTGCTCGCCGCCGTTGATGAACGGCAGGTTGTTCTCGGCCAGCGCCTCCAGCACCAGCTTCACGCCGATGAAGCCGAGCACCACGGCGAGGCCGTAGCTGAGGTAGATGAGCCGGTCCAGCAGGCCGCCGAGCAGGAAGTAGAGCTGCCGCAGTCCCATCAGCGCGAACACGTTCGCGGTGAAGACCAGGTACGGCTCCTGGGTGATGCCGAAGATCGCCGGGATCGAGTCCAGCGCGAAGATCAGGTCGGTGGTGCCGATCGCGATCATCACGATGAGCATCGGGGTGAAAAGGCGCCGCCCGTGCTCGTGGGTGGTCATCCGCGCCCCGTCGTAGTCACGGGACAGCGGGAGCGCCTTGCGGCTCCACCGGATCAGCAGGTTCTCGCTGAACTCGTCCTCGTCCGGCTCGCCCTGCCGGGCCAGGTTCACCGCGGTGTAGATGAGGAACGCGCCGAAGATGTAGAACACCCAGGAGAACTGGGAGATCAGCGCCGCGCCGGCCGCGATGAAGCCACCCCGCATGATCAGCGCCAGGATGATGCCGACGAGCAGCACCTTCTGCTGGTACTGCCGGGGCACCCCGAACCGGGCCATGATGATCACGAAGACGAAGAGGTTGTCCACCGAGAGGCTGTACTCGGTGAGCCAGCCGGTGTAGAACTCGCCTGCGACGCGGCCACCCGCGGTCAGCCAGAGCACCACGCCGAAGATCAGCGCCAGGCCGACGTAGAAGCCCACCCACAGGCTGGACTCCCGGACGCTCGGCTCGTGCGGCCGCCGGCCGATGATGAACAGGTCGGCGAGCAGGACCGCGATCATCGCGATCAGCGTTACCGCCCACACCAATGCGGACACGTTCAAATCCATCCTCCGGCAGACACGCTGCGTCGGGCACACCGTACGCCGGGTGCGGTGCCGGGGTGCGTCGACGCTGACAGGGGTGACTGTCGGAGGTCTCTTCCGCCGGAGCCCGGGTGCCGGGTTCCGACCGGCGGAGCCGGGTCGGGCCACCGGGGGTGCCGGCGCTCTTCCGTGCTGACGACTCCGTCGCGGGGGAATACTCCCCTCCTCGGCCGCCATTGTTCACCATCGCACCCAGGTGGCGCATCTCCGGGGCGTCCGTCGATCTCTCGACGTGCTGTGGCTCACGTCCCGCAGGGCGTCCTAGGAGGCTAGCCGTCCTCTGGCGAGGCACGCCGGGACGTCACCCGGGACGCACCGGCGGCGGGCCGGCATGGCAGGCTGCCTGCATGGTTCTTGAGGTCGCGCTGATCGATGTCACGCCCGGACACGAGGACGAGTTCGCCGCCGCCTACGCGCAGGCGCGGCCGATCCTCGCCGGCGCCGAAGGCTGCCGCTCCGTGCGGATGACCAGGGGCGTGGAGTCGCCCACCCGGTTCGTGCTGCTCGTCGAGTGGGACTCGGTCGAGGCGCACGACGTGAACTTCCGCCAGACCGAACGGTTCGCGCAGTGGCGCGGGCTGATCGGCCCGCACTTCGCCGGTCCGCCGCTGGTCGAGCACTTCATCGACGTGCCGGCCTGAACTGTCGTACCCCTGCCGTAGCCTGCGCGCTGCGCGGCCACCGGTCCCGACGGGCATCGGGGGCGCCGGGCCCGGTGGTCGCGCCGCACCGACAGCGGGCCGTACGGGCTCACTCCAGCTCGTGCGGATCGCGCGGCCGGGGCACCGGCGCCGCGCCGAGCCGCCGGGCGACCAGCTCGGCGGAGGCGTCCGCCGGCAGCGCCGCGGCCAGCAGCCGCTCGATGACCCGCTCGTAGTGGGCCACGTCCGCCTCGGCGACCAGCCGCAGGTCGGTGGTGAGCGTCTCCACCAGCACGGTGCGCGGGTCGTCCGGGTCGGGGTAGGCGTAGTACGAGAACGGCGCCAGCGGGTGCGGTCCGTCGCCGCTCGACGCCGCGGACCGCAGCACCCGGACGGTGACGCGGGGCCGTTCGGCGAGCGCGAGCAGGTGCCGCATCTGGTCGCGCCACACGTCGGCGGGCAGGCCGTCCGGGTCGCAGACGCGCTCGTCGACCAGCGCGGTGTAGTGCGGCGGGTCCGGCCGGATCAGCAGTTCCTGGCGTGCGACACGGGCGCGCACGTCGGCCTCCACGTCCACCTCGCCGGTCAGCGCCGCGCCGGCCGACACCCGCAATCGGGCGTACGCCGGGGTCTGGAGCAGGCCGGGTACGAGCACGCACTGGTACTCCACGATGCGCTCCGCGCCCGCCTCCAGCTCGGCGTACGCCCGCTGGCGCTCCCCCATCTCGCCGAGCGCCTTGGACCAGCCCCGGCCGGTGGCCGCGTCGCGGGCGATGACGATCAGCTCGTCGCGCTGCGGCGGCGGCACCGCGTAGACGTCGAGCAGGTCGAGCACGTCGGCCAGGTCGGGCCGGCTCTGCCCCAGCTCGATGCGGGACAGCTTCGACGTGGACGCCCAGCCCAGCCGGGTGCAGACCTGTTCGAGCGTGAGCGACTCGCGACGACGCAGCCGGCGCAGCTCCACACCGAGCCTCGCCCTCCGGACCACAGGACTTGCTGACAACGGCATGCACGCCTCCCGGGAGGGAGCGTACGCATCACCGTCACGCTCGGCAATACCTCGCCCACACAGCGCTACCGTGCGGGCGGCGCACTCAGGGGCGGTACGTGCCGAACGACCAGACCAGCCCGGCCAGGTCGCGGGCCGCGTAGTCGCGGGAGCCGTAGTCGGTGTCGAACGGCGCCCGGACGATCTCCGCCCCGGCCACCCGGGCCCGCTCGTGGTGCGCGTCGACGTCGTCGAGCGCCACGTAGACGCGGTAGTCGTCGTCGGCCGGCCGGGACCGCGGCGCCGGCCCCGGGCCGAGCATCACCAGGTCGTCGCCGTACGCAAGCTCGGCGTGGCCGACCGTGCCGTCGGGGAGTTCGTGGGCCTCGCGCACGGTGAAGCCGAACGCGGAACAGAGGAAGTCGGCCGCGGCTCGCACGTCGGGATACCGCAGGACCGGATAGATGCTTCGCATGCCCGTCAGTCTGCCGCCGGAGCGGTCAGGCCGGATTGGACGAATGCGATCCGGGCCCGGTCAGCGCGGCCGGGGTGGCGCCGGCGAACTCGCGGAACTCCCGGATCAGGTGCGACTGGTCGTAGTAGCCCCACCGGGCGGCCCGCTCCGCCCACCCGGCGGCGTCCGGCACGGCGGCGTCCGCGGTGAGCAGCGTCCGGCCCAGGCTCGCGTACGCCCGCTCGAAGCGCAGCAGGCGGGCGACCGTCTTCGGCGGCAGGCCGAACTCCCGCCGGAACCGGACCGACAGGTGACGGCGGGACCAGCCCAGCTCGTCGGCGAGCGCACCCACGCCGACCGCTCCCCCGCTGCCGTCCAGACGCCGCCAGGCCGCCAGCAGGTGCGGGTCCGGCGGCACTGTCGCCGCCAGCCGCGCGGCCACTGCCGCGTCGAGCCGGGCGAAGCGTTCCGGCCAGCCCGGCGTCTCGGCCAGCTCGTCGCGCAGCCGGGCCAGCCAGCCCGCCACCGCGTCGAGCGGCACCACCCGGTTGGTCAGCTCGGCCAGCGGCAGCCCGAGCAGGCGGCGGGCCGCCGGGGCGGTGAGCAGCACCTGCACCCCGGTGCCGGTCCCGGCCGTCCGGGTGGCACACCAGCCGTCGAACGGGCCGGCCAGGAAGGCGTTCGCGGCGGCCCCTCCCCGGCCGGGGGCACGCGGGTCGGTCACGTCGAGAGGGTCGCCCCAGCCGAGGATCAGCACCACGAACGCGCCCGCCACCTCCCGGCGTACCAGCGGAACGGGCGCGTCCTCGCGGTAGCCGAGGTAGCTGTCCACCCACCGGCGCAGCCGCGGGTCGGGGCGCCCGACGACGGCCTCGGTCAGCATCGCGCCGCCCCGGCCGCCGCGCCGGTCACCGGACCCCTGCGGCGTCCATCCCGCGCAGCTCCTTCTTGAGGTCGGCGACCTCGTCACGGATCCGCGCGGCCAGTTCGAACTGCAACTCCCGCGCGGCGGCGAGCATCTGGTCGTTGAGCTCCTGGATGAGGTTGGCCAGGTCGGCCCGGGCCATCCCCTCCCGCGACGGGGTGGCCGCGGCGCCCCGGCGGCTGCGGGTCTCCTTGACCGGCGCCTTGCCCCGGGACAGCTGCCGCACGGCACCGCCGACGTTGCTGTTCTCGGTGTCCTCCGCCTCGCGGTAGATGTCGTCGAGGATGTCGTGGATCTTCTTGCGCAGCGGCTCCGGCTTGATGCCGTTCGCCTCGTTGTGCGCGATCTGCTTGGCCCGGCGCCGGTTGGTCTCGTCGATCGCGCTCGCCATCGACGGGGTGATCTTGTCGGCGTACATGTGGACCTGGCCGGAGACGTTACGGGCCGCGCGGCCGATGGTCTGGATCAGCGACCGGCCGCTGCGCAGGAAGCCCTCCTTGTCGGCGTCGAGGATCGCCACCAGCGACACCTCGGGCAGGTCGAGACCCTCCCGGAGCAGGTTGATGCCGACGAGCACGTCGTAGTCGCCCTTGCGCAGCTCGCGCAGCAGCTCGACCCGGCGCAGCGTGTCGACCTCGGAGTGCAGGTAGCGCACCCGGATGCCGTTCTCCAGCAGGTAGTCGGAGAGGTCCTCGGCCATCTTCTTGGTGAGCGTGGTGACGAGCACCCGCTCGTCCCGCTCGGTGCGCAGCTTGATCTCGTGCATGAGGTCGTCGATCTGGCCCTTCGTCGGCTTGAGAACCACCTCGGGGTCGATCAGGCCGGTGGGCCGGATCACCTGCTCGACGAACTCGCCCTGGGCCTGCTCCAGCTCCCACGGGCCGGGGGTGGCGGAGAGGTAGACCATCTGGCCCACCCGCTCCAGGAACTCGTCGAAGCGCAGCGGCCGGTTGTCGGCGGCGCTCGGCAGCCGGAAGCCGTGGTCGACCAGCATCCGCTTGCGGGAGGCGTCGCCCTCGTACATGCCGCCGATCTGCGGGATCGTCACGTGCGACTCGTCGACGACCGTCAGGAAGTCGTCGGGGAAGTAGTCGAGCAGGCAGTGCGGCGGGCTGCCCGGCAGGCGGCCGTCGATGTGCATGGAGTAGTTCTCGATGCCGGAGCAGAAGCCCACCTGGCGCATCATCTCGATGTCGTAGGTGGTGCGCATGCGCAGCCGCTGGGCCTCCAGCAGCTTGCCCTGCCGCTCCAGCTCGGCCAGCCGTTCGCCCAGCTCGGCCTCGATGTCGCGGATCGCCCGTTCCATCCGCTCCGGACCGGCGGCGTAGTGCGTGGCCGGGAAGATCATCAGGCTGTCGACCTCGCGGACCACGTCACCGGTCAGCGGGTTCAGGTAGTAGAGCTTCTCGATCTCGTCACCGAACAGCTCGATCCGGACCGCAAGCTCCTCGTACGCCGGGATGATCTCCAGCGTGTCGCCGCGGACCCGGAAGGTGCCGCGCTGGAAGGCCATGTCGTTGCGCGTGTACTGGATGTCGACCAGCCGGCGCAGCAGCTGGTCGCGGTCCAGCTCCTGCCCGACCTTGACCCGCACGGCCCGGTCGAGGTATTCCTCCGGGGTGCCCAGGCCGTAGATCGCCGAGACGGTGGCGACGACGATGACGTCCCGCCGGGTGAGCAGCGACATGGTGGCCGAGTGCCGCAGCCGCTCGACCTCCTCGTTGATCGAGGAGTCCTTCTCGATGTAGGTGTCGGTCTGCGGGATGTACGCCTCGGGCTGGTAGTAGTCGTAGTAGGAGACGAAGTATTCGACCGCGTTCTGCGGCAGCAGCTCGCCGAACTCCTTCGCCAGCTGGGCCGCGAGGGTCTTGTTGGGGGCGAGCACCAGGGTCGGCCGCTGGAGCCGCTCGACCAGCCACGCCGTGGTGGCGCTCTTGCCCGTGCCGGTCGCGCCGAGCAGCACCGTGTTGCGGTCGCCGCGCCGCACGCGACGCTCAAGCTCGTCGATGGCAGCCGGCTGGTCACCGGCCGGCTGGAACTCACTGACGACCTGGAAGCGGCCGTCGAGCCGGGGAATGTCGAGCGCCATGACACCAACCGTACGCCCGGGGTCCGACACTTCCGGCCACGACCACGGACCGTCCCTGATCGGCTTCGATATTCCCATTGTGTGGCTCATCTCACCGGTCTACCCTCGTACCGTAGGCCGCTCGCGGCGGCCGACCGGGCCGGTGATCGCCCCCTCGCGGGGCCGGTCGCCCCCGGCGCCAGGGCCGCAGCACCCGGGACGACCGGCGTGCGCGCCGACGGTGGTCGCGCGCAGCGCTGACCGGCCGCCGCGAGCGCCCCTGCTCGTCACCGAAACCCCGCTCTCGCGTTCTCCACTCGTGGGGACCTCTCCCGAGCGCCGGCCGCGACGCGAGCCCGACACCGGCACGCCCCCGCCCGCCGACGAGCCGGGCCGCCAGCGCGGCGCCAGCCGCCCCCACCGGCTCTCCGCGCGGGGCGACGGCGACCAGGCCGTACCCCGGGAACCGGGTCGCGGCCACCGGCGCGGCCGCACCAGCACACCGACCCGGCCCGCCACCGTGGCCGGCCGGCGCCGCCGGGCCGGCCTGTTCGACGGCCGCCGTCCCCCGCTCACCACCCGGCCGGACGGCGACCCGGAACTGGACGGCGCCGGCGACCCGCCGGACGGGCCGGACCGGCGCCGGATCGCCCTCGCCGCGCTCGTGGCCGCAGCCGCGCTCTCCGCCGCTACGCTCGTCGCCGCCCTGCCGTCCTGGGTGCCCGGCCGCACCGGCGACGCCCCGGCGACACGTGCCCTGACCGCCGCCGAGGCGGACCGGGTGGCCGCGCTGCGGGTCACCAACCTGCGCGACGTACGCGCCGGTGTCCGGGTCACAGTCGGCGCGGACGGTGCCCGTACCGAACTGGTCGGCTGGGTCGACTGGGCCCGCCCCCTGGTCTACCTGGACGTCGGCGGCCCGGGCGCGGGCGACGACCGGGGCCTGGTGCAGGCCACCGCGTCCGCGCTGCTGGTACGGCCCGACCCGGGCGCGCTCCCCACCCCGGCCCGGCCGCCGCTGGTGCCGCCGGCGGACCGGTGGCGGATGCGTTCCCCGGCCGGCGGGCACGGCCTGGGCGCGGTACGCGACCTGCTGATCGGGCTCGGCGCCGACCGGGTCGATCCACCCGCCACCGACGGCCGGTGGCTACGCGGCGACCAGGTGGGCGGCGTCGCGGTGGACGTGCTCCAGGCGCCCCTCGCACCGCCCGGTGACCCGCTGCCGACGCTGTGGGTGGACGCGGACGCCCGGCTGCACCGGCTCACCGGCCGGCTGGCCGACGGCACGCCCGTCACCGTGGACCTGACCCGCGCCGACCGGCCCACGCTGCACCCGGTGGACGCGCTCGGCGGCCGGCCCGGGCAGCCCCGGGCGCTCACCGACGACGAAGCCGCCCGGCTGGCCGCGCTACCCGCCCGGCTCCGGGCACTCGGCGGCGCGACGGTGGCGGTGGCCGCTCCGCTCGGCCCGTCGGCGAACCTGCGGGCCACCGGCACGGTGAACTGGACGAGCCCGTCGGCGTACCTCGCGGTGATCGAGGAGGGCAGCGGCCGACGCACCCTGCGATGGGCCCGGCCGGGACGGGTGGCCGAGGTGCAGCGTTCCCCCGACGGGCCCGCGACGCCACCGGCACCGGTGCCGGCCGCGCTGCTCGCGGCCCCCGCGCGTTCGCCCGGCGACGACCTCGACCGGCTGCTCGACGCGGCGCTGCGGGCGGCCCGGCACGCGCCCGGCACCGCCGTCCGGATCCGCGAGGACCGGCTGGACGACCGGGCCGTCGACGTGTTCGAACTGCCGGGCGGCCGCCGCCTGTGGCTGGACCGGGGTGGTCTGCCGCACCGGATGGAGCTGCGGGCCGGGTCCGGCGTGTGGATCCGGCTCGACCTCACGCCCGGTCGTGCGGCGGGCAGCGGCGGATCGTCGGCCTCGACGGCGCGCTGAGCCCGGCCCGCTCCCTACCGCCCGGTCAGGGCCGCCAGCCGGTCTGCGCGGCCCACTCCTCGGCGCGCAGGTGCTCCTCGTCGAACCAGGGATCGGTCACCGTGCCCCACGTGGCGTGCTCCGGCGCGGCCGCCGCCAGATCCCGCTTCACCTGGAGGTAGTCGGCCCGCCGTGCCGGGTCGGCGCGCAGGTGGTCGCGCATCAGCAGCGCGTACCGCCAGCCGGGCGAACCGGCCTCCCGCAGGTGCAGGCGCACCGGACGCGCCGGGTCCGCGCCGCCGTGCAGCCGCTTGGGCCACCGCACCGGCTCCGGCTGCCGCGGCGCGTCCCACCACTCGCCCGGCAGCCGCGGGAAACCCGCCTCGGCCAGCCGCTGCGCGAGCGGCCCGTCCGCCTCGTCCAGCGAGGGCACCGTCACCTGGATGTCGATCACGTCCGGCGCGGCGAGCCCCGGCACGGCGGTGGAGCCGACGTGGTCGACCCGGATGTCACCGCCTGCGGCGTGGCGGATCCGGGCGGCCAGCCGGGCGTACTGCTCGGGCCAGGTCGGGTCCGGCCCGGCGGGCGCGGCCGGGTCGGGTGGGACGGGTGGGACGGCACGGCGTTCGCGGACGTTGCGCTCGTAGGGCAGCAGACGGTCCCGCCAGAGGGTGTCCACGGCGGCGTGCAGATCGGTGAGCGTGCCGTCGTTCGTCAGCAGCACGTCGGCGACCGCACGGCGGGTCGCGTCGTCGGCCTGCGCGGCGATGCGCCGCTGCGCCTCCGCCGGGGCCATCCCCCGGTCGCGGGTCAGCCGGGCCATCCGGGTCGGCACGGCCGTCTGCACCACGACCACCAGGTGGTACGTCGGCGCGAGTCCCACCTCGACCAGCAGCGGTACGTCGTTGACGACGATCGCGTCGGCAGGGGCGGCGGCGACCAGTTCGGCGCTGCGCGCGCGTACCCGGGGGTGGGTGATCCCTTCGAGCGTGCGGCGGGCCGCCTCGTCGCCGAAGACCAGCGCGCCGAGGGCGGCCCGGTCCAGCGCCCCGTCGGCGTCCAGAACCTTTTCGGAGAAGGCGGCGACCACCTCGGCCAGCCCGTCGGTGCCGGGCGCGACGATCTCGCGGGCGATGCGGTCCGAGTCGACGATCACCGCGCCCAGCGTGGCGAGGCGGCTCGCCACCGCGCTCTTGCCCGATCCGATTCCGCCGGTCAGCCCCACCTTCAGCACCCGGACAGTCAACCGGATCCGGTGTCCGCGTGCCAAACCCGCCCGGCGTACGACGCGGGCCCCGCCCCCGGCGCTCCGCTGGTGCGGAACGCGGGGACGGGGCCCGTCGTCAGAGGCAGTCGCCGGTCCGTCCGGTGGGACGAACAGGCGTCAGCGTCCGGTCACTTGCCGCCGGCGAGCTTCTCCCGCAGCGCGGCGAGCGCCTCGTCGGTCGCGAGCGTGCCGGCCGGCTCCTCGGCCTGACGGCTCGGGGCCGAGGTCGAGGTGGTGGTGCCGCTGGTGACCGGCGGAGCCGGGTTGGCAGCGGCCTCGGCGTCGGCGGCGCGGGAGGTCTGCACCTGCTTGGTGTGGGCCTCCCAGCGCTGACGCGCCTCGGCGTACTGCTGCTCCCAGGTCTCGCGCTGCTTGTCGTAGCCCTCGAGCCACTCGCCCGTCTCCGGGTCGAAGCCCTCCGGGTAGATGTAGTTGCCCTGGTCGTCGTAGGTCGCGGCCATGCCGTAGAGGGTCGGGTCGAAGTGCTCCTCGCCCTCGACGAAGCCCTCGTTGGCCTGCTTGAGCGACAGCGAGATCCGGCGGCGCTCCAGGTCGATGTCGATGACCTTGACCATGACCTCGGAGCCGACCTGCACGACCTGCTCCGGGATCTCCACGTGGCGCTCGGCCAGCTCGGAGATGTGGACCAGGCCCTCGATGCCGTCGTCCACGCGGACGAACGCACCGAACGGCACCAGCTTGGTGACCTTACCCGGCACGATCTGCTGGATCGCGTGGGTGCGGGCGAACTGACGCCACGGGTCCTCCTGCGTCGCCTTCAGCGACAGCGAGACCCGCTCGCGGTCCAGGTCGACGTCCAGGACCTCGACCTCGACCTCCTGGCCCACCTCGACGACCTCGGACGGGTGGTCGATGTGCTTCCAGGACAGCTCGGAGACGTGCACGAGGCCGTCCACGCCGCCCAGGTCGACGAACGCGCCGAAGTTGACGATCGAGGAGACGACGCCCTTGCGGACCTGCCCCTTCTGGAGCTTGTTGAGGAACTCGGTGCGCACCTCGGACTGCGTCTGCTCCAGCCAGGCACGGCGGGACAGGACCACGTTGTTGCGGTTCTTGTCCAGCTCGATGATCTTGGCTTCGAGTTCGCGGCCGACGTACGGCTGCAGGTCACGCACACGCCGCATCTCGACGAGCGACGCGGGCAGGAAGCCGCGCAGGCCGATGTCGAGGATGAGACCACCCTTGACGACCTCGATGACCGAGCCGCGGACGACGCCGTCCTCGTCCTTGATCTTCTCGATCGTGCCCCAGGCCCGCTCGTACTGCGCCCGCTTCTTGGAGAGGATCAGCCGACCCTCCTTGTCCTCCTTCTGGAGGACGAGGGCCTCGATGTGGTCACCCACCGAAACGACCTCGGCCGGGTCCACGTCGTGCTTGATCGACAACTCCCGAGAGGGGATGACACCCTCGGTCTTGTAGCCGATGTCGAGCAGGACCTCGTCCCGATCGACCTTGACGACGGTGCCTTCGACAATGTCGCCGTCGTTGAAGTACTTGATGGTCTCGTCGATCGCGGCGAGGAAAGCTTCCTCAGAGCCGAGGTCGTCGTGGGTGACCTTGTTGGCGCTCGAGGTGGCCTCGATGCTGCTCGTCATGTGGGCGGTTGCTCCGGTCGGATGGGTTGTCACAGCGGGCATGGGTGTCGCGGTGACTCTGCCGCGCCAACGGATCCGTCGCCGGGCACACCGAACGATCGACGCGAGAAGATCATTAGTGGCTCCGGTGACCGCGCACCTGCTCCCTGCCGAGGCACACGATCCGCGAGCGCATCGTCTAGCCTACCCGCTGCATTACCACAGCGTGCAAGCCCTCCCGGGTCCGTGCGAACTCATCCGCTGCGAAAGCGGAGATTTCGCGCGGTAAGGGGCCACAGCTGTCCCGTCCGTCACATCCGTCCCAACCGCCACCCCAACCGACCGGCCGGACGCCGCCGGACCTAGCGTGGACGGGTGGACGACGACAGGGTGACCCGCCGACGGGTCGACGCCGGGGAGATCCGCCGGGCGAACCGCGGATGGTGGGACACCGACGCCGACGCGTACCAGGCCGAGCACGGCGCGTTCCTCGGCGACGCCGACTTCGTCTGGTGCCCGGAGGGCCTGCGCGAGGCCGACGCCCGGCTGCTCGGCGACGTCGCCGGGCGGCGGATCCTCGAACTCGGCGCCGGGGCGGCCGCCGCCGCCCGCTGGCTCGCCGCCCAGGGCGCCCGGCCGGTCGCGCTGGACCTGTCCGCCGGCATGTTGCGGCACGCCGCCGAGGCCGCCCGGCGCACCGGGGTACGCGTGCCGCTGGTGCAGGCCGACGCGCTCGCCCTGCCGTTCGCCGACGCCGCGTTCGACACCGTCTGCACCGCGTTCGGCGCGATCCCGTTCGTGGACGACTCGGCGGCGGCGATGCGCGAGGTGGCCCGGGTGCTGCGGCCCGGCGGCCGATGGGTCTTCTCGGTCACCCACCCGATGCGCTGGATCTTCCTGGACGACCCGGGCGAGGGCGGGCTGACCGCCGTGCACTCGTACTTCGACCGCTCCCCCTACGTCGAGCAGGACGAACACGGCGTGGCCACGTACGTCGAGCAGCACCGCACCCTGGGCGACCGGATCCGGGAGCTGGTCGGCGCCGGGTTCCGCCTGCTGGACCTGGTGGAGCCGGAGTGGCCGGCCGGGCACGAGGGGATCTGGGGCCAGTGGAGCCCGCTGCGCGGCCGGCTGTTCCCCGGCACCGCGATCTTCGTCGCGGAGAAGCCGACGGGCTGAGCGCGTCGCACGTCCGGTGCGATCGGGCCGGCGGTAGCGCCCCCATACTGCCCGGGTGAGCGCCGAGCCGATCGCGACACCCTCCTCTCCATGGCGTCCGGACCCGCTTCGGCAACAGCGTGCCGACCACATGGTGGAGGATCTGCTGACGCTGCCGCCCGACGCACCCCGCGTCGAACTGGTCGACGGCATCATCCACGTGACGCCCTTGCCCACTCTCCACCACCAGGACATCGCCGGCCTGCTTACCCGGTGGCTGCGATCCCGCGTGCCTGCGCATCTACGTGCGACCCAGGCGGTGAGCGTCGGGCTGGACGTTGACGCCAGCCGCCGACCGGACGTCCTGCTCCACCGCGCCGAACTGCCGTCCGACTGCTGGCTGCTACGGCCTGCGGACGTCGTCCTGGCCGTCGAGATCGTCTCCCCAGGCACCCGGCGGGTCGACCGGTTCGCCAAGCCGGGCGAGTACGCCGCCGCCGGGATCCCGTTCTACTGGCGGATCGAGCAGGATCCGGTGCACCTCTACGCGTACCGCCTCGGTGACCGGATCGGTCCGGGCGGCGAGCGGCAGTACGAGCTGGTGGACGACAGCAGCGAGGTGATCGAGCTGTCCGAGCCCTTCGCGATCAAGCTGCCGATCGCCGAGATCCGACCCTGACCACACCGTTACTCGGTGTCGGCCGCGGGTAACCGCGCGGCATGGCCGAGAAGGAGTTCCGCACCGGCGACCACGTCTCCTGGGCCAGCCACAGCGGCCGGGCGTACGGCGTCGTCAAGGAGAAGCTGACCGAGCGCACCCACGTACGCGGGCACACGGTGAACGCCTCTCCGGAGCAGCCGCAGTACCGGATCACCAACGACGACTCGGGCCGCGACGTCGCCCACCGCCCGGAGGTGCTGCGCCATGAGTCGCGCTGAGGACCCGCAGCAGACGTACCGGGAGTTCACCGACGCGGTGAACATGAAGCCCGGTGAGCTGACCCGCTGGCTGGAGACCGAGGAGTCCAAGCACGTCGGCTGGCACAAGAAGGGCACCCAGGGCGGCGAGTCGGTCGGGCACGACTCCGGCCGGCGTATCGTCGACCTGCTGCGCCGCAAGCGCGCCGACCTCACCGCCGCCGACTACAAGCACATGCGCAAGGTGATCGGTTACGTCCACCGCCACCTCGCCCAGCGGCCGTCCGGGGACGTGCGGGACACCAGGTGGCGCTGGTCGCTGATGAACTGGGGGCACGACCCGCTCAAGAGCTGAGCCGCCCGGTCCGTTCGCGTCGCGTTGGTACCGTGCCGGCGATGACGACAGACGTCTCGACCGCAGGCCGTCATCCCCGCGCCGGACGGGTGGTCCTCCTGGCGGGCCTCGGCCTGATCGCCGTCGCGGCGCTCCTCCTGGTGACGACCGGGAACACCGGCATCCGGTACAGCACCGACCACGACGGCACCGTACCGATGTGGAGCCGCTGGACCCCGGCGCTGGCCGGGATCGCACTGATCCGCCTGATCCCGCCCGCGCCCGACCCGAGGTGGCCGGACCCGGTGGCGCCGTACCGCGAGGCGGTGCCGCTGCTGCTGGCCGGGATCGCGTTCGCCGCCGTGATGCCGCTGCTCGGCGGCGAACCCGCGTACACACTGGTGAAGCTCGCGCTGCTGCTCGGCGTACCCCTCGTGGTGTTCCTGGCCGCGCGCCGCCGGCAGCCACGGTGGGAGCCGGGCCCGGCCGCGACGGACGCCGCCCACCGCTGGGGTCCGGCGCTGCCGGTGGCGGTGTGGCTGGTGCTCAGTTACGCGACGCCGCTGGCCGCGCCCGCGAGCGACTGGGGGCGGACCGTCGCGCCGGTCGAGCTGGCCGTCACGCTGCTGGTGGCCTTCGCGGTGAACGCACTGCTGGAGGAGGTCTTCTACCGGCGGTGGCTGCAGACCCGGTGGGAGTCGCTGCTGGGCCGCTGGCCGGCGATCGTGCTCGCGTCGCTGGTGTGGGCGGTCTGGCACGTGGCCATCCAGGGCAGCGGCCGCCCCGCCGTCGACCTGGCCACTGTGGTGGTCAACCTCGGGGTGCTCGGCCTCTTCCTCGGCTACCTGTGGTCCCGGTACCGCCGGATGTGGCCGCTGCTGGTGGTGCACGGCGCGCTCAACGCGATGCCCACCCTGACCGGGCTCTGACTTGACCCTGCCGCCGGTGGCAGGGTCGGACGATGCCGGCATGGAGAACAGCACACCGCGCGTCGTCGTGGTCACCGGCGCGGGCACCGGCATCGGCCGGGCCACCGCACGCTCCCTCGCCACCTCCGGGTACGCCGTCGTCGCCGTCGGACGGCGCGCCGCGCCGCTGTCGGAGACCGCCGCCGGCAGGCCGGACATCACCCCGCTGACCGCCGACGTCACCGCGCCCGACGGGCCGGACCGGATCGTCCGCACCACGCTCGACCGGTACGGCCGCCTCGACGTCCTGGTCAACAACGCCGGGGTGGCGGGCGGCGGGCCGCTCGCGGAACTGGACGAGGACGCCGCCCGGCGGCAGCTGGACACGAACCTGCTGGCCCCGATCCGGCTGGCGCACGCCGCCGTCGAGGCGCTCGCCGCGACGTGCGGCGTGATCGTCAACGTCACCACGTCGGTCGGCCTGCGTGCCTGGCCGGGCAGTTCGGTGTACGCGGCGGGCAAGGCGGCGCTGGACTCGCTGACCCGCAGCTGGGCGGTGGAACTCGCGCCGCGCGGCGTCCGGGTGGTGGCGGTGGCGCCCGGCGCGATCGACACCCCCATCGGGGTGCACAGTGGCCTCTCCCCCGAGCGGCGCGCGGCGGTACGGGACTGGCAGCTCGCACACACCCCGGCGGGCCGGATCGGCCGGCCGGAGGACGTAGCCTGGGCGATCCGGCGGCTGTGCGAGCCGGAGGCGGAGTTCGTCACCGGTGTGGTGCTGCCGGTGGACGGGGGCGCGGTGGTCGCGTGAGAGGGCGGTGGCGGCGGTGCGGATCGGCGCGGTGGCGAAGGCGACGGGCTGCACACCGCGTGCCCTGCGGCACTACGAGGAACACGGGCTCATCGCCTCGGCCGCGACCGCCTGGCCGCCGCCCTCCAGGCCGCGGCCACTCCGGCCGCGCCCGCGCCCTCACCCGCTTCCCTTCAGTGATCAAGGAGTTCGTGTCCCGATTCGGGCCCCGGGAGGACACAAACTCCTTGATCACCCGCAGGCCGGCGGGCCGGACGGGGTGGGGCGGGGAGGTCAGTGGTCGGCGCTGTTCCAGTCGCGGCCCTCGCCCACCGACACCTCCAGCGGCACCGACAGCGGGTACGCCTCGCCCATCTGCTTGCGCACCAACGCCTCCAACGCCTCCCGCTCGCCCGGGGCGACCTCGAAGACCAGCTCGTCGTGCACCTGCAGCAGCATCCGGGACCGCAGCCCGGCGTCGCGCAGCGCGCTGTCGACGTGCAGCATCGCGACCTTGATGATGTCGGCCGCCGAGCCCTGGATCGGGGCGTTCAGCGCCATCCGCTCGGCCATCTCCCGGCGCTGCCGGTTGTCGCTTACCAGGTCGGGCAGGTAGCGGCGGCGGCCCAGGATGGTGGAGGTGTAGCCGTCCTGGCGGGCGCGGGCCACCACTTCCTGGAGGTAGTCGCGCACCCCGCCGAACCCGGCGAAGTAGTTCTCCATCAGCCCGCGCGCCTCCTCGGCGGAGATGCCGAGCTGCTGGGACAGGCCGAACGCGCTGAGCCCGTACGCCAGGCCGTAGTTCATCGCCTTGATCTTGCGGCGCTGGTCGGCGGTCACGTCGCCGACCTCGACGGTGAAGACCGAGGACGCGGTGGCGGCGTGGAAGTCGTGCCCGGAGTTGAACGCCTCGATCAGCGCGTCGTCCGACGACAGGTGCGCCATGATCCGCATCTCGATCTGGCTGTAGTCGGCGGTGAGCAGACACTCGTAGCCCTCACCGACGACGAACGCGCGGCGGATCCGCCGCCCCTCCTCGGTGCGGATCGGGATGTTCTGCAGGTTCGGCTCGGTGGAGGACAGCCGCCCGGTCGCCGCCACCGTCTGGTTGAACGTGGTGTGGATCCGGCCGTCGTCGGAGACCGACTTGAGCAGCCCGTCGACTGTCGACTTGAGCTTCGCCACGTCGCGGTGGCGCAGCAGGTGGTGCAGCAGCGGATGCTCGGTCTGCGCGAACAGCCACTGCAGCGCGTCGGCGTCTGTGGTGTAGCCGGTCTTGATCCGCTTGGTCTTGGGCAGACCCAGCTCGGTGAAGAGGATCTCCTGCAACTGCTTCGGCGACCCGAGGTTGAACTCGCGGCCGACCACTTCGTAGGCGCCCTGGGCGGCGGCCTTCACCTCGGCGGCGAAGTGCGCCTCCAGCTCGGAGAGGTAGTCGGTGTCGGCGGCGATGCCGGTGCGCTCCATGGTGGCGAGCACCCGCATCAGCGGCAGCTCCACGCCGGCCATCAGCCGGGCCGACTGCTCGCCGTCGCGGGACAGCTCGGCGTCGATCGCGTCGGCCAGGTCGAGCGTGGCGCGGGCCTGGAGCATGAGGTTCTGCTCGGCGACGCCCTCGTCGCCGAGCCCGTCCAGGGTGAGCTGACCGGTCTCCGGCGCGTCGACGCGCAGCTCCCGGTGCAGGTAGCGCAGCGCCAGGTCGGTCAGGTCGTACGAACGCTGGTCGGGGCGGGCCAGGTAGGCGGCGATCTGGGTGTCGCGGGCGATGCCGTGCAGCTCCCAGCCGTGCGCGGCGAACGCCAGCACCACCGGCTTGCTGTCGTGCAGCACCTTCGGGCGCTCCGCGTCGGCCAGCCACCCGGCCAGCGCGGCCTCGTCGCCGGCCTCCAGCCGGCTCGGGTCGAACCAGGCGCCCGCCCCGGCGGCGGTGGCCAGCGCCATCGCGGTAACCGTGGCGGTGTGCCGGCGGTTGGGGCCGGTGTCGAGCGTCACCGCCAGGCCGACCGGTGCGCCCGCCGGGGCGTGCGTGTCGAGCCAGCCCGCGAGCGCGCCCGGCTCGGTGAGCACCTCGCCGGCCAGATCGAAGCCCGCCTCGGCCTCCGGCTCGACCGCCTCCAGGTATTGGTAGAGCCGGTCACGCAGGATGCGGAACTGGAGCGTGTCGAAGACCTGGTGCACCGCTTCGCGGTCCCAGCCCTGCCAGCGGGCGTCCTCGGGGCGGACCGGCAGCTCCAGGTCGGAGACCAGGCAGTTGATCTCGTAGTTGCGGATCACGTCGGCGAGCCGCTCGCGCAGGCTGTCGCCGGCCTTGCCCTTGATCTCGTCGGCGCGGGCCACCACGCCCTCGACGCCGCCGTACAGATTGATCCACTTGGCCGCGGTCTTCGGGCCGACGCCGGGCACGCCCGGCAGGTTGTCGCTGGTCTCGCCGACCAGCGCGGCCAGGTCGCGGTAGCGATCAGGGGTGACGCCGTACTTCGCCTCGACCGCGGCCGGGTCCATCCGGGCCAGGTCGGAGACGCCCTTGCGCGGGTAGAGCACCGTCACCCGCTCGCCGACGAGCTGGAACGCGTCCCGGTCGCCGGTGGTGATCAGCACGTCCATGCCCTGGTCGCGGGCCTGCCAGGCGAGCGTGGCGATGACGTCGTCGGCCTCGTAGCCCTCCTTCTCGACCACCGGCACGCGCAGCGCGGCGAGGACCTCCTTGACCAGGCTGACCTGACCCTTGAAGTCGGTGGGGGTCTCGCTGCGGCCGGCCTTGTACTCGGAGTACTTCTCGGTACGGAAGGAGCGGCGGGACACGTCGAACGCCACGACGATGTGCGTCGGCTGCTCGTCGCGCAGCACGTTGATCAGCATCGAGGTGAAGCCGTAGACGGCATTCGTCGGCTGCCCCGTGGTGGTGGAGAAGTTCTCCACAGGCAGGGCGAAGAACGCCCGGTATGCCAGGGAATGTCCGTCGACGAGGAGCAGGCGCGGCGTCGTAGCTGTCACGGCTGCGACTCTAGTCCGTACGCCCGACAACTCCGGCCTCCGGTGCGGCGCGCGCCGCACCGGAGGCCGAGGTCAGAGAACCTTGGCCAGGAACGCCTTGGTCCGCTCGTGCTGCGGCGCCGAGATCACCTCGCGCGGGTCGCCCTGCTCGACCACGACGCCGCCGTCCATGAACACGAGGTGGTCGCCGACCTCGCGGGCGAAGCCGATCTCGTGGGTCACCACGATCATCGTCATACCGTCGCGGGCCAGGTCCTTCATCGTGTCCAGCACCTCGCCCACCAGCTCCGGGTCGAGCGCGCTGGTCGGCTCGTCGAACAGCATCAGCTTCGGCCGCATGGCCAGCGCCCGGGCGATCGCCACCCGCTGCTGCTGGCCGCCGGAGAGCTGACCGGGGTACGCGCCGAGCTTGTCGCCCAGTCCCACCCGGTCCAGCAGTTGCGCGGCGTGCTCCCGGGCCTGCGCCTTCTTCGCCTGGCGCAGCAGCACCGGCGCCTCCATGACGTTCTGCAGCACCGTCATGTGCGGGAACAGGTTGAACCGCTGGAACACCATGCCGATGGCGCGGCGCTGCGCGGCGACGTCCTTGTCGCGCATCTCGTACAGCTTGCCGCCGCGCTCCCGGTAGCCGATCAGGTCACCGTCGACCCAGATCCGGCCGGCGTCGATCTTCTCCAGGTGGTTGATGCAGCGCAGGAACGTCGACTTGCCGGAGCCGGAGGGCCCGAGCAGACAGCACACCTCGCCGGAGCGGACCTCCAGGTCGATGCCCTTGAGCACCTCCAGCGGCCCGAACGACTTGTGCACCTGCTCGGCCCGCACCATCAGCCCGGACTCGGCAGCCGGCGCGGTGGCCTGCGCGGGCACGATCAGCTCGCTCACTTCACCACCCCCGCGCCGCCGCCGGCCTCGGCAGTCATCCCCCGCAGCTTCAGCCGGGCCCGTCCGGTCACGCCGTAGCCCTTGCCGAAGTGGCGTTCCAGGTAGTACTGCCCGACGAGCAGGATGCTGGTCAGGAACAGGTACCACAGGCAGGCCGCGACGTACATCGGAAAGATCTGGAACGTCCGTTTGCCGACCGCGTCGAGCTGGAAGAACAGCTCCACGCTCACCGGCACGTAGAGCAGCAGGGACGTGTCCTTGAGCATGGCGATGGTCTCGTTGCCGGTCGGCGGGATGATCACCCGCATCGCCTGCGGCAGCACCACCCGGCGCAGCAACTGGGCACGGCTCAGGCCGAGTGCCTGGGCGGCCTCGGTCTGGCCGGGGTCGACCGACTGGATGCCGGCCCGGACGATCTCCGCCATGTACGCGGCCTCGGAGAGCGCGAGGCCGAGCAGACCGGCCATGAACCCGGTGAGGATGTCGCGGGAGGAGAACCCGAACAGCCGCAGTTGCAGGTTGTCGATGCCGAACAGCTGACCGATCTGGGTGTCGAACGGCACCCCGAACTCGACCCGGCTCCACAGGATGCCGATGTTGCCGAAAACGGCCAGCAGCACCAGCCGGGGCACGGCCCGGAAGAACCAGGTGTAGAGCCAGGCCACGCCGCGCAGGATCGGATTGTCCGACAGCCGCATCACGGCGATCACCACGCCGAGCGTGACGCCGATCAGCATCGCGCTGACGGTCATCAGGACGGTGCCGCGCAGCAGGCCCTCGATGATCGGCGGCCGGAACATCTTGTCGACCATGAAGGACCAGTTGAAGGCCTCATTGGTCACCAGCAGGTGGACGAACATCGCCGCGAGGACGGAGAGCACCGCCACCGCGACCCATCGTCCGGGGTGCCGCACGGGCACGGCCTTGATCGGTTCCGGCCGTGCCCGCGCGGTTGTCGCTTCCTCGGTGGTCATGTCGTCACGGGTTGATCGCGGGGTCCGTGATCGCGCCGTCTCCCACCTTCCACTTGTCCAGCACCTGCTTGTAGGAGCCGTCGGCGATCACGGCCTTGGTGGCGTCACGCACCGCCTCGGCCAGCTGCGTCTGCTCCTTGGCCAGCACGTAGCCGTACGGCGCCGCCTCGTACTGCTTGTCCAGCAGCTCCAGGGCGTCGTTGGACTTCGTCACCGCGTACACGCCGACCGGGTAGTCGGCCAGCATCGCGTCGTCCTTGCCGGACACGACGGCGGCGGTGGCGGCGTCCTGACCCGGGAACTGGTCGATGGTGATCGCCGGCTTGCCCGCATCGGTGCACGCCTTGGACCGCTTCTGGATGTCCTCGACCTGGACCGTGTCCTTCTGCACCGCGATCTTCTTGCCGCAGGCGTTGTCCAGCGCGATCCCGGCCGGGTTGCCCTTCTTGGTCACCCACTGCGTGCCGACCTGGAAGTAGCTGACCATGTTGGCCTGGCCCTTGCGCTCGTCGTTGATGGTGAACGACGAGACGCCCGCCTCGTACTTGCCCGAGTTGACGCCGTTGATGATGTCGCCGAACGGCGCCGAGACGAACTCCGCCTTGAGGCCCAGCTTGGCCGCCACCGCGGTGAACAGCTCGACGTCGAAGCCGATCACGGTCTTGCCGTCGGTGTCCAGGAACTCCGCAGGGGCGTAGGTGGAGTCGGTGCCCACCACGATCTTGCCGTCCGACTTGATCGCGTCCGGGACCTTCGCGGCCAGCGCGGCGTCGACCGACGACGCGACGCTGGGACCGCCGCCGGGCTGGTCGGTGCTCTCCTCCTCGCCGCACGCGGCGAGGGAGAGCAGCAGGACGGCCGCACCGGCGACGCCGAGCGCCGCCCGCCGTCCGGGGTTGGGGTGGAACATGGCTGTACTCCTTATTGCGAGGGGTCGGTCGGTCAGGCCACGCCGAGGTAGGCCTCTTTGACCGAGGGGTCGTGCAGCAGGTCCGCGCCGGTGCCGCTCTTGACGATCCGGCCGGTCTCCAGCACGTACGCCCGGTGGGCGCGCGCCAGCGCCTGCTGGGCGTTCTGCTCCACCAGCAGGATCGTGGTGCCCTGCTGGTTGATCTCCGTGATGATCGTGAAGATCTGCTGGATCAGCATCGGCGCGAGACCCATCGACGGCTCGTCGAGCAGCAGCAGCTTCGGCCGGCTCATCAGCGCCCGGCCGACCGCCAGCATCTGCTGCTCACCGCCGGAGAGCGTGCCGCCGGCCTGCTTGCGCCGCTCGGCCAGCCGCGGGAACAGGTCCAGCACCCGGGCCAGGTCCTGCGCGATACCGGCCTTGTCGCGCCGGGTGTACGCGCCCATGTCCAGGTTCTCCAGCACCGACATGCCGGGGAAGATGCCCCGGCCCTCGGGCGCCTGGCACAGCCCGCGCCGCACCCGCAGGTCGGCCCGGAGCTTGGTGATGTCCTCACCGGCGAACTTGATCGTGCCGGAGGCGACCGGCCGGATGCCGGAGATCGCCCGCATGGTGGTGGACTTGCCGGCGCCGTTCGCGCCGATCAGCGCGACGATCTCCCCCTCGTCCACGGTCAGGCTGATGCCGTGCAGCGCCTGGATCCGCCCGTAGAGCAGGCTCACGTCCTCGATCTCAAGCAGCATCGTCCGGCACCCCCAGGTACGCCGCGACCACCTTCGGGTTGTCCCGCACCTCGGCGGGCAGCCCTTCGGCGATCTTCTTTCCGAACTCCAGGACCACGATCCGGTCGGTCACGCCCATCACCAGGCGCATGTCGTGCTCGATCAGCAGCACCGTCACGCCCTGGTCCCGGATCTGCCGGATGAGCTGGAGCAGCTCCTCCTTCTCCGCCGGGTTGAAGCCGGCGGCCGGCTCGTCCAGGCAGAGCAGCTTCGGGTCGGTGGCCAGCGCGCGGGCGATCTCCAGCCGCCGCTGCTCGCCGTAGGACAGGTTGCGGGCGAACTCGTGCATCCGGTTGCTGATGCCGACGAACTCCAGCAGGCGCTCGGCCTTCTCCCGGCCCTCGCGCTCCTCCTTCCAGTGCCGCGGCAGGCGCAGCAGGGCGGAGATCACGCTGGTCTTATGGTGCGCGTCCGCGCCGACCTGGACGTTCTCCAGCGCGGTCATCTCCGGGAAGAGACGGATGTTCTGGAAGGTACGGGCCATGCCCATCCGGGTGATCTGGTGGCGCTTCTTGCCACTGATCTTCTGGCCCAGGAACCGGATCTGCCCCTCGGTGGGCTGGTAGATGCCGGTCATCGCGTTGAAGCAGGTGGTCTTGCCGGCGCCGTTCGGGCCGATCAGGCCGAGGATCTCACCCTTGTAGAGGGTGAAGTCCACGTCGTTGAGGGCCACCACACCGCCGAAGCGCAGCGTGACGTGGTCGACCTCCAGCAACGGCTCCCGCTTGTCGACCGTCTCGACGGCGGGGGCCGCCGCCTGGGCCGGAACGGCCGGGGTCTGCTCGGTGTCACTCACCGACGATCACCTCCTTGCGGCGGTCCTTGAACTCCGCCGCTCGTCGCCGGTTCGGGATCAGGCCCTGCGGCCGGAAGATCATCATCACCACGAGCACCAGGCCGAAGAAGAGGAACCGGTACTCGTACAGCTCGATGCCGAACAGCTCGATGCCGCGGAACCGCTCGATCATGTACGCCACCAGGCCGCCGCCGACGATCGCGCCGACGATGTTGCCCGAGCCGCCGAAGATGACAGCGGCCAGGATGATGATCGAGTTGAGCAGCTCGAAGTTCTGCGAGTTGACGAAGTTCTGCTTACCGGCGAACAGCGCACCGGCCAGGCCGGCGATGGCCGCGCCGGAGGCGAACGCCCACAGCTTGAACTTGAACGTCGGCACGCCCATCAGCTGGGCGGCGTCCTCGTCCTCGCGGATCGAGATCCAGGCCCGGCCGACCCGGCTGTGGGTCAGGTTCCGCACCCCGATCACCACCAGGATGATCAGCGTGAGCACCAGCCAGTAGTACGGGCGGGCGTCGAGCACGCCGAACCACGGCCGGCCGTCGGCGTACTCGCCGGGCGGGTGCGGGATCTGGTTGAAGCCGCGCTGTCCCTTGAGGAACTCGGAGCTGACCGCCGCGATCCGGATCATCTCGGCGAAGCCGAGCGTCACCAGCGCCAGGTAGTCGCCGCGCAGGCGCAGCGTCGGCGTACCGAGCATGACGCCGGAGACCATGGTCAGGCCGATCGCGATCGGCACCACCGCCAGCCACGGCCACAGCGTCTTGAGGTCGCTGCTCGGCGAGGTCAGCACCGCCACCGTGTACGCGCCGACGGCGAAGAAGCCGAAGTAGCCGAGGTCGAGCAGGCCGGCGAAGCCGACCACGATGTTGAGCCCGACCGCCAGCAGCACGTAGATCGAGACCGTGAACATCACCTGGGTGAAGTTCGCTCCCGGGGTCGGGATCGGCCCGAGGTACTGGTAGAACTCCTTGTTCGGCAGCGCGTAGAAGAACGCGATGACCGCGACCAGCAGCACCCAGCGCACCCAGCGCGGCGCGTGGTGCCAGCGCTCCGAGATCGCGTGCCGGCCCTGCCGCAGCTTGTCCGCCGCCGTCTCCCGCCGCTCCGGCGGGTCGATGGTGGTCGTCATGCGCGTGCCCTCCCCAGTGATTCGCCGAGCAGACCGGTCGGCCGGAACATCAGCAGGACGACGAGCACCGCGAACGCGGCGAAGTCCTTCCACTGACTGCCGAACAGGCCTGCGGCGTAGTTCTCCACGACGCCGAGCAGCAACCCGCCGACGAGCGCGCCGCGCAGGTTGCCGATACCACCGAGCACCGCCGCGGTGAACGCCTTGAGGCCCAGCAGGAAGCCGACGCTGTAGGTGAGCGTCTGGATCCGCACGTCGTAGAGCAGGCCCGCGACGCCGGCCATGGTGCCACCGGCGATGAAGACCATCAGGATGATGCGGTCCTTGTTGACGCCCATCAGGGCCGCCGTGTTGGCGTCCTGGGCCACCGCCCGGATGCCGCGGCCGGTACGGCTGCGGTTGATGAACTGGTCCAGCGCGAACATCATCACCAGCGCGGAACCGATAGTGAGCAGCTGCACCGCGTCGATCGGCACCCCGGCGATGTGGAACAGCGGCTCCGAGCTGACCAGGATCGGCGCACCCTCCGGCCGCCGCCGGGTGTAGACGCCGAACGCCTCGGAGATGGCGATCGAGGCACCGATGGCGGTGATGAGGAACGCCAGCGGCGGCGCGTTGCGCTTGCGCAGCGGCCGGTACGCCACCCGTTCGATCACCGTCGCGGTGCCCGCCGAGGCGATCGCTGCCACGATCATCGCCACCAGCAGGTAGAACAGGATCGAGCCGATGCCGCTGACCTGCGAGTTCTGGTCGAGTCCGAAGCCGTTCCAGGTCCAGATCGCGGCGAACGCGCCGGCGATGAAGACCTCGGAGTGGGCGAAGTTGATGAGCCTTAGCACGCCGTACACGAGCGTGTAGCCGAGCGCGACCAGGGCGTAGATGGCGCCCTGCGTCAAGCCGGTCGTGGTGAGTTCCCCGAAGTTGGAGAACAATCCGTCGAAGTCCAAGGGAGGGACGCTCCGTCGCTCAAGAGAAAAAGAGGGTGCGGCCGGGAGCCAGCTCCCGGCCGCACCCGCGATCACTACTCAATCGCCAGTCCAGCGATCGAACGATCAGGACTTGGGGATCTCCTGGTCCGGGACGACCTTGCCGCCCTGCACCTTGAACGCCCAGACCTTGACCTGCGCCGGGTCGAGCTCGCCGCCCTCGACGAACTTGTAGCTGGCGGCAACGCCCTCGCCGCTGTAGCCCTTCACGAACTCCAGCAGGTCGGCGCGGCTGCTCTTGCCGGCCTTGATGCCCGCCAGCAGGATGTTCGCCGCGTCGTAGGCGGTGTCGCTGTAGGTGCCCGGGTCGGTGCCGTTGAGCGCCTTGAAGTCGGCGGCGAAGGTGCCGCGCGCCTCGGTGGACGGAGCGCAGGGGCAGGTGAGGATGGTGCCCTCGGCGGCAGCCGCACCGGCGGAGGTGATGTACGCGCCGTCGTTCACGCCGTCACCGGCGACCAGCGGAGCGGTGACCCCGGCAGCGGTGAGCTGCTTGCGGATCAGGCCGGCCTCCTGGTAGTAGCCGCCGTAGAAGACCGCCTTCACGTTGGCGGCCTTGACCTTGGTGACCACACCGGAGAACTCGGTCTGCTTGCCCTCGCCCTGGACCTTGTCGCTGCCCACGACCGAGGCGCCGAGGACCTTCTTGACCTCGTCGGCCAGGCCGGCGCCGTACGCGGACTGGTCGTCGATGACGTAGACCCGGTCGGCCTTCATCACGTTCTTGATGTAGTTACCGGCGGCGGGGCCCTGGCTCAGGTCGTTGCCGACCGCGCGGAAGAAGGTCTTCCAACCCTGCTCGGCGAGGCTGGGACGGGTCGCGGAGGGGGTGATGGTGACCAGGCCGGCCTCGTTGAACAGCGGGCCGGCGGCCTCGGACTCGCCCGAGTAGGCCGGACCCACGACACCCAGGATCTTGGTGTCGTCGATCGCCTTCTGGGCCAGACCCGGCGCCTGGTCCGGGCTGCCCTGCGAGTCGAGCTCGGCGAGCTCGACCTTGCAGTCCGGGTTCTCCTTGTTGTACTTGTCGACGGCCAGCTTGACGCCGTTCTTCTCGTTGATGCCCAGCGCGGCCGAGCTACCGGTCAGCGCGCCGAAGAAAGCGATCTTGCTCCCGCAGGCGCTGCCCCCGGAACCCTCATCGTCGCTGCCGCTGGAACAAGCGGTGCCACCGGCGACGAGCGCCAGCATGGCGACCCCGCCGATCACGCGTGCGAGCTTCTGCCTCAAGGCCCGAACCCTCCTCCGTCCATGATCCGAACCACCCGCCGCTGATTGGCCCTTGCGGGGTGGACGAACCAAGACCGTCGTCGCCGGTCTGGGGCGGGACGTTATCCCACCGTGAGCGGTGGCGTAAGACCTGGAAAGCGGGGTTGACCGAACCGTTACACGCCGTGGCGGATTCAAGCCCATCGGCGTAAGAACCGAAGGCGGGCAAAGGCTTTCGCCGACTATTCCTCGGTAACGAGCCATACCCTCCCCACCCGCTACCGATCGACGGTTGACAACGCCCCCCACCAGGCACGGGATGTTTTCCCGTCATCGGCGACCACGAGCAGCCGGTCGTCGCGGACCGCCACCGCCAGCGCCGCGTCGCCCCCGTCCGGCACCGGCACCGGCGTGATCACCGGAAGCCACGACGCGCCGCCGTCACGCGACATCCAGAGCCGTCGCTGAGCCCCGTCCCCGGTCACCGCGACGAGCCGCCCACCGGACGCCGCGAGCGCGTCCACCGACGACACCCCGGGGCCCGCCGAGCCGAACCCGCCGACCCGCCGCCACCCCTGCGCCGCACCCGCCGAACCGGCGGACGGCGAACCGCAGTCGTCGCACCCGCGCCACACCGCGAAGCGGTCACCCACCGGACCGACCGCCACCGGCCCGCCGTCGGCCGACACCACCCGCTCGGCCGCCCCGGCGGCACCCGCCGGCACCGGCAGGACCACCCGCCGCCACACCCGGCCGTCGGCCGAGAACCACGCGAGCGGCGTCCGGGCCGTACCGCCGGGCGGCAGCAACGACCCCACCACCAGCCAGCCCGACCCCACCGCCGCCACGTCGTACGCCGCCGTCCGGCCCCGGCCGTCGCCGGCCAGCTCCGCGACGCCCTCGCGCAGGACGAACCCCTCGGCGTCCGGCGACGACCACACCGCCGCGCCGTCCGCGCGCGCCCCGGCCACCAGCCAGCCGCCCGGCCCGGCCGCCAGCCGCGACGCGCTCACCGCGCGCGGGCCGCCGAACAACTCGAACGCCGCCGGCACCTCCCGCAACGGCCCGCCCGGACGCCACACCCACGTCCCGGTACGCGGATTGCCGTGCACGCCACCGGTCTTCGCGCCCAGCGCCGCCATCCCGTCGTCGCGGCACGCCACCGCGTAGAGCACGTGCTGGCGGCCGTAGAACGTCTGCGCGCGCACCGGAACCGGCGACCAGGTCACGCCGTCCGATGAGAACCACGCCGCCGGTCGGGTCTCCCCCGCCGGATCGACCAGCCCGCCCACCACGTACCACCGGCCGGCGCACCGCGCGGCGTCACGCAGCACCGGACGTCCGGCGGCGCCGGCAGGAAGGGCCAGCTCGACGGGCTGCCACTGCGGGCGTACCGGAGCGGGCTCGGGCAGCGGTCGCGGGGTGGCGTGACAGGCCGCCAGGAGCAGCACGGCGGCAGCGGCGACGAGGGCCGGCCGGACGCGCGCGGATGACATGCATCCGATCCTATCGATCGGACGCCTTCCGGAAAGGTCAGGACGCGGGCTGCTCCACCTCGCCGCCGGCGGTCTCGGCGAGGATCCGCTCGGCGACCTCCTTCATGGTCATCCGGTGGTCCATCGCGGTGCGCTGGATCCACTTGAACGCCTGCGGCTCGGACATGCCGTACGTCGTCATCAGCGCGCCCTTGGCGCGCTCCACGGTCTTGCGGATCTCCAGCCGGTCGGTGAGGCCGGCCACCTCCGACTCCAGCGCGGCGATCTCCGAGTAGCGGGACAGCGCGATCTCCACCGCCGGCACCAGGTCGCTCTTCTGGAACGGCTTGACCAGGTACGCCATCGCGCCCGCCGCCCGCGCCCGCTCCACCAGGTCACGCTGGCTGAACGCGGTCAGGATGATCACCGGGGCGATGCGCGCGCCGGCGATCCGCTCGGCGGCGGCCAGCCCGTCCATGATCGGCATCTTGATGTCGAGGATGACCAGATCCGGCTTGAGCTCCTCGGCGAGCTTGACGGCGGTCTCGCCGTCACCGGCCTCGCCGACCACCTCGTAGCCCTCTTCGACAAGCATCTCGGCCAGGTCCAGCCGGATGAGCGCCTCGTCCTCGGCGATCAGAACGCGCTTGCGCTCGGCGTCCGCCTGCATCTCGCCCACGAGCCACTCCCACCATCGATCCCGGCACGGTCACCACACATGCTCCCGCATGAGCCTAGTCGGGTACAGTTACCGCACCCCGCCGGGATGGTGGAACGGCATACACGGAAGTCTCAAACACTTCTGCCCGAAAGGGCTTGCGGGTTCGAATCCCGCTCCCGGCACTCTTGTCATACATGTGTTCGAGGATGCTGCTGTGCATCCTCCCGAAATGCGGGCACGAGCCCGCGCCCTTCGCGCCCAGGGTCACAACATCCGTTCGGTGGCCCGCAGCCTGTCCCTGCCCTACACCACGGTCTGGCACTGGTGCGTCGACCGACCAGAGCCAGCGATCTTCGGAAGCGCCGTCCGCTGCTTCCGGTGCCGCCCCAATCCGGACGCCCCACCCGACCATGCCTCCTACGCCTACCTGCTCGGGCTCTATCTTGGTGACGGACACCTGGTCACCACGGACCGGACGCCGGTGCTCCGCATCTACTGTGCCGACGCCTGGCCGAGCCTGATCGAGAAGTGCGACGCAGCGATGCGGGCGGTGTTGGCCAACAAGGTGCAGCGCATCCAGAAGCGCGGCTGTGTCGCCATACAGAGCACAGCACTCCACTGGCCGTGCCTGTTCCCCCAGCACGGACCGGGCAAGAAACACGAGCGCCCGATCGTCCTGGCCGCCTGGCAGCGGAGCATCGTCGAGGACCACCCGGGCGACTTCCTGCGGGGCCTCTTCCACTCCGACGGCTGCCGCTTCACCAACCGGGTCGTCGTTCGCGGGAAGGAATACGTCTATCCCCGCTACATGTTCTCCAACCGCTCCACCGACATCATGGCGCTGTGCCAGTGGTCCCTCGACCTGCTCGGCATCGCGTGGCGGATGAATCTGCCGTGGTCCCTGTCAGTCGCCCGCCGGGAGGCGGTCACCGCCCTCGACCGGCATGTGGGCCCGAAGTCGTGACCCGGCGACGGCGCGCGGGACAGCGGCCGGGCGGCGTCAGATCCGCGACAGCGCCCGTGCGAGATCCGCCCGCAGGTCCTCCGGGTCCTCCAGGCCGACCGAGACGCGCAGCAGCCCGCCGCAGGGCTTCGCGTCGCCCTCGACCGGCCGGTGGGTGAGCGAGGCCGGGTGCTGGATCAGCGTGTCGACGCCGCCGAGCGACACCGCGTGCGTGATCAGCTCGCAGGCGCCGGCGACCTCGGCCGCGGCGGGCGCGCCGCCGCGCACCTCGAAGGCGAGCAGGCTGCCGGTGCCGGACATCTGCCGGCCGACCAGCCCGGCCGGGTCGTGCAGCGACGGGTGGTGGACGCGCTCGACGGCGGGGTGCCCGGCGAGCCAGGCGGCGAGCTTCTCCGCGCCGGCCTGCTGGGCGCGGACGCGCAGCGGGAGGGTCTGGATGCCGCGGTGCAGCAGGTACGCGCCGAGCGGGTGCAGGACGGCGCCGGTGACGGCACGGACCTGGCGCAGCCGGGCGGCCCACTCGGGTCCGCAGGCGACGACGCCGGCGAGGACGTCGCCGTGGCCGCCGATGCTCTTGGTGGCGCTGTGCAGCACGAGCGCGGCGCCGTGGCGGGCGGGCTGCTGGAGCACCGGAGTGGCGACGGTGTTGTCGACGAGCAGCGGGACGTCACCGGCGGCCTCGGCGAGCGCGGCGATGTCGACCAGGTCGAGGCTCGGGTTCGCCGGCGTCTCGACCACCACGATGGCCGTGTCGGGGCGGATCGCGGCGGCCACGTCGGCGGTGGTGGCCCAGGTGACCTCGGTGCCGAGCAGGCCCGTGGCGAGGACGTGGTCGGTGCCGCCGTAGAGGGGACGGACGGCGACGACGTGCCGCTTGCCGTCGCGGGTGGCGGCGAGCAGGGTGGCGGTGAGCGCGGCCATGCCGCTGGCGAACGCGACGGCTTCGGCGGTGCCTTCGAGCTGGGCGAGCGCGGTCTCGAACCGGGCCACTGTGGGGTTCCAGAGGCGCTGGTAGACGGCGCTGCCGCCGGCCGGGAGGGTGCCGCCGGTGGCGAGCGTCTCGTAGTCGTCACCGCCGCCGGCCACCGAGGGCAGCGGGTTGGTGGTGGACAGGTCGATCGGCGGGACGTGGACGCCGAGCCCGGCGAGGTCGGCGCGCCCGGCGTGTACGGCTGCGGTGTCCACGGAAGTCATACCGGAACTGTCGAACATGACGATAGTGGGAGGCAATAGCAGCGAAGAAGATTCTGTTAATCACGCTTTCGCTCGGCGGTGATTCGGTGAAGGATGGTCACATGCCTGCCGCACCGAATGATGTACGGCCGTTCGCCGGCCTGGACGACATCGACCGCGCCATTCTCACCGAGCTGACTGCGGACGGCCGGCTGCCGAACAACGCGCTGGCCGAGCGGGTGGGGGTGGCGCCGTCGACGTGTCTGACGCGTACCCGGGCGCTGCGGGAGTGCGGGGCGATCCGCGGGTTCCACGCCGAGGTGGACCCGGCGGCGGTGGGTCTGCCGTTGCAGGCGCTGGTGTCGGTGCGGCTGACGGCGCACGAGCGGGCCGCCGTGGACGCGTTCCGGGCCCGGTCGGTGCGGCTACCAGGGGTGGTGTCGGTGTTCCACGTGGCGGGCGCGGAGGACTACGTGCTGCACGTGCGGGCCGCCTCCGGTGACGCGCTGCGGGACTTCGTCCTCGATCATCTCGCAGTCGATCCGGCGGTGCAGCACACGCAGACCAGCCTGATCTTCGAGCAGGCGCGGGGTATGGGGTAGCGCACCCGGCGGAACAATTCCGGCACGTCGCCTGTTGCACCTCCCTGTGATCGACGTACCCATGTCTGTTCTTGATCTTGCCCCGGTGGCGGCGACCGGCAGTGCCGGTGAGGCGCTGCGGTACACCACGGAGCTGGCCCGCCGCACCGAGGAGCTGGGCTACCGCCGGTTCTGGGTGGCCGAGCACCACAACATGCCCGCGATCGCGAGTTCCGCGCCGGCGGTGCTGCTCGCGCACCTGGCGGCGAACACCAGCACGATCCGGCTCGGTTCGGGCGGGGTGATGCTGCCCAACCACGCGCCGCTGGTGGTGGCCGAGCAGTTCGGCACCCTGGAGGCGCTGCACCCGGGCCGGATCGACCTGGGCATCGGCCGGGCTCCGGGCACCGACCAGGTGACCGCGCTGGCGTTGCGCCGCACCATGGAGGGCCTGTCCGCGGAGCACTTCCCGCGTGAGCTGGCCGACCTGATGAACTACTTCTCCGGCGCCGAGCCGGGCCCGATCACCGCGACACCGGGCCGCGGCCAGTCGCCGCAGGTGTGGCTGCTCGGGTCCAGCGGGTTCAGCGCGCAGCTGGCCGGCCTGCTGGGGCTGCCGTTCTCGTTCGCGCACCACTTCAGCTCGCAGAACACGATCCCGGCGTTGCAGCTCTACCGGCAGAACTTCCGGCCGTCGCAGTGGCTGGACCGGCCGTACGCGATGGTGGCGGTGAACGCGGTCTGCGCGGAGACCGACGAGCGGGCCGAGTGGCTGGCCGGGCCGGCCGGGCTGTCGTTCCTGAAGCTGCGGTCGGGGCGGCCGGAGCCGCTGGTCACGCCGGAGGAGGCGGCGGCGTACCCGTACTCGGAGTTCGAGCGGGAGTTCGTCGCCCAGCGCCGCGACGGCCAGGCGACCGGGTCGCCGGAGACGGTGGCCCGGCAGCTCGGTGAGTTGCTGGAGCGCACCGGCGCGGACGAGCTGATGCTCACCACGATGGTCTATGACGTGGCGGACCGGGTCCGCTCGTTCGAGCTGATCGCCGAGAAGGTGGCGGGCGGGCTGCGCCGGGAGGGCTGAAACACGCTCTTCATAGCCACGTCACCGCACCGTCGCGTGGGACGCATAACTTTGTCCCCGGTGGTGGTACGGCATTCCCGGTCGGGACGGGTCGGGAATGCTGCGGTGTGGTGCACCGGGTCGCCGGCGGAGCGGATTCCGCGGCCGGCGACCCGGTGCCTGCCGTTTCAGCGCAGGTAGATGTTCGGCGCGGGTGGGGTGCTCATGCCGTCGCCCAGGTGGAAGCCCGGGTGCGGCGGCTGGTTGTAGGCGGTGTTCTGCCAGGCCACTGCCACCCGGTACTGCGGGTCGTGCATCAGCGTCGGCAGGCGCAGACCGGTGGTCACCGGCGTGCTGTAGATCCGGAGCGCGGTGCTGTCGGAGGTGCGCCACACGACCTCCTCCCGCCAGTCACCGAGCAGGTCCGCCGAGAGCGCCGGGGTGGACTTGGTGCCGTTGTTCGAGGCGACGCCGCTGCCGGTGAGCAGCCGGGTCTCGCCGCCGGTGCCGTACTTGTCGATCTTCGTGGCGTCGAGCAGCTCGCGGACCGGGTCGCCGTCCCACCAGATCAGGAAGTTCGCCGACGACGGCTTGCGCCCGACGTTCTGGCCCCGGGTGTTGAGCAGCCCGTCGACCGCCGACGACCAGGACTCGGCACCCGGGCTACCCGCCCAGACGTCGCCGGAGACGCCGCGGCCGTTGTCGCCGTTCGGCGCGGTCTGCCAGATGATCTGCCCGGTACGCGCGTCGGCCATCCAGGAACTGGGCTTGCTGCCGTCCTCGTCGACCTTGAACACCTCCAGACCGGAGCGGGACGGGTCGAGGTCGCCGACGTGCAGGGCGTCGCCGTGGCCGTTGCCGGTGGAGTACAGCAGCCGGCCGTTGTCGTCGATGGTGGCGGCGCCGTACACGATCTCCTGGCGGCCGTCGTTGTCCACGTCGGCCACGGAGAGCTGGTGGTTGCCCTGGCCGGCGGCGGCGCCGTTGCCGGAGGCGTTCGAGTCGAACGTCCAGCGCTTGCGCAGCGTGCCGTCGCGGAAGTCCCAGGCCGCGACGACGGCCCGGGTGTAGTAGCCGCGCGCCATGATCAGCGAGGGGCGCTGCCCGTCCAGGTACGCGGTGCCGGCGAGGAACCGGTCGACCCGGTTGCCGTACGAGTCGCCCCAGGAGGAGACGGTGCCGCGCGGCGGGTCGTAGTCGACAGTGGACAACGCCGCGCCGGTGCGGCCGTCGAACATGGTCAGGTACTCCGGGCCGGCGAGCACGTAGCCGCTGGAGTTGCGGTGGTCGGCCGAGCCGTTCCCGATCACCTGGCCGGTGCCGGAGCGGGTGCCGTCGGCGGTCTTCACGGCCACCTCGGCATCCCCGTCACCGTCGTAGTCGTACACCTGGAACTGGGTGTAGTGGGCGCCGGCGCGGATGTTGCGACCCAGGTCGACGCGCCACAGCCGGGTGCCGGTGAGCGTGTACGCGTCGACGTAGACGTTGCCGGTGTAGCCGGACTGCGAGTTGTCCTTGGCGTTCGACGGGTCCCACTTGAGCACGAACTCGTAGCGGCCGTCGCCGTCGAGGTCACCGACGCTCGCGTCGTTCGCCGCGTAGCTGTACCCCTCCCCCGACGGGGTGGTGCCGCCGGGCGGGGGCTGGATCGGCACGTCCAGGTAACCGTTGGCGAACTGGAGCGCCGGGGCGGACGCCGCCTGCTCGGCGCCGTTCACCACGGCCCGCACGGTGTACGCCGATCCGGCCGCCGCGCCGCTGTCCAGGTACGTGGTGGCGCCGGTGATCGGGCTGCCGTTGACCTTGGTGCCGCCCCGGTACAGGTTGAACGAAACCCCGGTGGTCTCGGTGCCGAGCAGCCGCCAGGAGACCAGGTTCCCGCTGCCGGAGCGGACGCTGATCAGCCCTCGGTCGAGGTCCTCCATCTGCTTCGCGCCGGCCGGCGGCGTGGTCGGCGGCGGCGTGGTGGGCGGAGGTGTGGTCGGCGGCGGGGTCGTGGGCGGAGGTGTGGTGGACGGTGGCGGGGTCGTCGGTGGCGCGCTGGTGGACGGCGCGCCGGTGCAGGCGGTGCCGTTGAGCGTGAAGGCGGCCGGAACCGGGTTCGACGCGTCGTTCCACGAGCCGTTGAAGCCGAAGTTCGCGGTGCCGCCGGTGCCGATGGCCGCGTTGTAGCCGGCGTCGCGGGCGCTCACCTGCGCGCCGGACTGGCTGACCGTCGCGTTCCACGCCTGGACGACCTGCTGGCCGGCGGCGAAGCTCCAGCCGAGGGTCCAGCCGTTGACCGGGTCGCCGAGGTTCGTCACTGTCACGTCGGCGCCGAAGCCGCCGCTCCACTGGTTGGTGATCCGGTAGTCGACCCGGCAGGCGGCGGCCGCCGCCGCAGCGGTCATCGTGGTGAGCGCGCCGGCCGACAGGGTGACCGCCGAAGCCGCGGCGAGCAGCGCGATCCGGCGGCGGGGGGTAATGAGGTGCACGGGGGATGCCTTTCGCGGAGGTCAGGCACGGGGCGAGCGCCGGCCTGCCCGGACCGGCGGAACGTGCCCTGACGCGACGAGCGACGTCAACACATCGACGTCGGTGATTCGGCTCCGCGCTCCGTCAGCCTAGGTCACCGCCGGACACCCCCACAAGCGCCCGGCTCACCGCGCACGTCGCACGCACCCTCCACCCCGTCCCGACGCAGTGGCGGCCGGCGCGGCGCGGCCGGACGGCGGCATGGCGGGTCGGCGGCACGGCAGAGTCGCGGGCGGCGGGCGGCGAGAAGAGACAGCCGACACGCCGTGGAACACCCCTCTCGGGTGCGGGGCGCGCGCCCCGAGAAGAGCTGAAGGCTCAGCCTTCGACGGCGGCGGCGAGCTTCCGCGACTCCGCGGCCTCGGCGAACTCCCCCGACTCCGCGGGCTTCGCCGGCTCGGCGGACTCACCAGACTTGCCGAACTCACCCGGCTCCGCAGGCGCGGCAGGCTCTTCCGCCGGCGCAGAGCCGGTGGCGAGGGCCGCCTCGACGGTGGCGCGGGCCCGGCGGGTACGGCGCAGGGCGCGCACCGCCAGCCCGACGGCGACCAGCCAGGCGGTGCCGAGCAGCACGTACACCACCACCGGCACCGAGCCGCCCACGCCGCCGGCGCTCAGCAGCGTGCGGGCGTTCGTCAGCACGATCACGCCGCCGATCACGGCGCCGAGCAGCTGAGCGGGGACGATGCGGACCAGCCAGGCCGCGATCGGCGCGGCGATCAGGCCACCGACCAGGAGGGCGGCCACTGTGGGCAGCAGGAAGCCCTCGGAGCCCAGGCCGATGAGGAAGCCGATGCTGGCCGCGCCGGCCACCACGAACTCGGAGGTGTCCACCGAGCCGATGACCTTGCGGGGTTCCATCCGGCCGGAGACCAGCAGGGCCGGGGTGGCGACCGGGCCCCAGCCACCGCCGCCGGTGGCGTCGACGAAGCCGGCGACCAGGCCGAGCGGGGCGAGGAAGCGGCTACGGAGCCGGCCGGCGGCGCGGTTGGCGCGCAGCGGCCGGGAGAACCGCACCAGCAGGTACGCGCCGAGCGTGAACAGGATGGCTGCCATCCACGGCGCCGCCGCCTCGGTGGAGATGGAGCTGAGGAACGTCGCCCCGGCGAACGCGCCGATCGCGCCGGGCAGCGCGATGCGGCCGACCACCTTCCAGTCGACGTTGCCGAAACGCCAGTGCGAGACGCCTGCGGCGAGCGTGGTGCCGATCTCGGCCAGGTGCACGGAGGCGGACGCGGCGGCCGGCGCCACGCCGGCGAACAGGAGAAGCGTCGAGGAGGTCAGCCCGTACGCCATGCCGAGCGCGCCGTCGACGAGTTGCGCGGCGAGCCCGACGAGGGCGAGGACCAGCAGCTTGCGCACGAGCGCCCCCTGACTTTTCGGTATCTCCTATCAACTTGGTCGACAATGCGGCACGAGGGCACCCCGGGTCAAGTCCCCCATCCGGTTGGTAGGAGACGCCGGACGGTGTGGTCAGCTCCAGGCGCGCGGGTCGGCGGCCAGTTCGTTGACCCGGCCGGGCAGCGCGCCGGCGGCCACGTCGGCGATGGTGACCAGCTCCAGGATCTCCCGCTCGCTGGCCCGCAGCGCGATCCAGACGTCCTGCAAGGCGCGGGCCGCGCCCTGGTAGCCGAGCTGTTCCGGGCGCTGCCCGCGCACGTGCGCGAGTGGACCGTCGATGACGCGGATCACCTCGGCCAGGGAGATCTCGCCGGCCGGCCGGGCCAGCCAGTAGCCGCCCTCGGGGCCACGCTGGGCGTGCACGATGCCGCCCCGGCGCAGTTGCAGCAGGATGCTCTCGAGGAACTTCGGCGGGATGTCCTGCGCGCGGGCGATCTGCTCGGCGGTCACCGGGCGGCTCCGTCCGGTGCTTCCCCCGTCCGCGACCGAGGCCAGCTCAGCGGCCGCGCGGAGGGCATAGTCGACCCGGGCGGAAAGACGCATACGGCCAGGTTAGTCCGCTGCGGTGCGGACCTGCCGCCCGACCCGCGCCCGGACGATCACCGGCCGGGCGGTCAGCCGCCGACCCGCCGCAGCAGACCCTCCTGGACGGCGCTGGCGATGTGCCGGCCGTCGGTGGTGAACATCCGGCCCGTGGCCAGGCCACGGGCGCCGGACGCGGACGGGCTCCAGCAGTCGTACAGGAACCAGTCGTCGGCGCGGAACGACCTGTGGAACCACAGCGCGTGGTCGAGGCTCGCGCCGACCACACCGCCCGGGCCCCACACCTCGCCGTGCACCGACAGCACCGAGTCCAGCAGCGTCAGGTCGGAGGCGTACGTGAGGGCGCACGCGTGCAGCAGAGGATCGTCCGGCAGTTTGCCGTCCAGGCGCATCCACACCCGCTGGTGCGGTTCGGCCGGGCGGTCGCCGGGGCGGACCCAGCCGGGCTCGCCGACGTAGCGCACGTCGATCGGGCGCGGGATCATCCCCCAGATGCCCAGGCGCTCCGGGTAGCGGGAGAGCCGATCGGTCATGGTCGGCACGTCGTCCGGGCCGGGTACGTCCGGCGGGAGCGGGGCGTGGTGGTCCAGCCCCTCCTCCTGGCGCTGGAACGACGCCGACATGAAGAAGATCGGCTTGTCGTGCTGCAACGCCACCGAGCGGCGTACCGAGAAGGAGCGGCCGTCGCGGACGTTCTCCACCTGGTACTCGATCGGCTCGGCCGGGTCGCCGGGGCGCACGAAGTAGCCGTGCAGGGAGTGCACGGCCCGCTCCGCGTCGACGGTGCGGCCGGCCGCGACCAGGGCCTGGCCGGCGACCTGCCCGCCGTAGACCCGCTGCGGGCCCACCTGCGGGCTCATCCCCCGGAAGGTCATCTCTCCGGTACGGGCGAGGTCGAGCACCTCCAGCAGCTGGTCGACCGCGGCCTGCCCGGTGGCCACACCACTCATTGAAGGGCTCGCGCCGAGGCGGCGTCGACCAGCGAACCGAGCTGGTGCACGCGCAGCGTGTTGGTGGAGCCGGGGGTGCCGGGCGGGCTGCCCGCCACGATGACCACGTAGTCGCCCGGGTTGGCCCGGTTGAGGCCGAGCAGCGCCTGGTCGACCTGGCGGAACATGTCGTCGGTGTGCTGGACGAACGGCATCAGGAACGTCTCCACGCCCCAGGACAGCGCGAGCTGGTTGCGCACCTCCGGCACCGGCGTGAACGCCAGCAGCGGCAGGTCGCAGTGCAGCCGGGCCAGCCGCTTGACGGTGTCACCGGTCTGCGAGAACGCGACCATGGCCTTGGCGCCGATGGCCCGGGCGATCGACGAGGCGGCGACGGTGAGCGCGCCGCCGTGCGTACGCGGATCGTGCTGCAACCGGGGGACGGCGATCGAGCCGGCCTCGGTGGTGGTGATGATCTTCGCCATGGTGCTGACGGTGAGCACCGGGTACTTGCCGACGCTGGTCTCGCCGGAGAGCATCACCGCGTCCGCGCCGTCGAGCACCGCGTTCGCCACGTCGGAGGCCTCCGCGCGGGTCGGGCGGGAGTTCTCGATCATCGAGTCGAGCATCTGGGTGGCCACGATGACCGGCTTGGCGTTCTCCCGGCAGAGCTGCACGGCGCGCTTCTGCACCAGCGGCACCTGGTCCAGCGGCAGCTCGACGCCGAGGTCGCCGCGGGCGACCATGACCCCGTCGAAGGAGAGCACGATCGCCTCCAGGTGGTCGACCGCCTCCGGCTTCTCGACCTTGGCCAGGACCGGGCGGCGCACGCCCTCCTCGTCCATGATCGAGTGGACGAGCTTGATGTCCTCCGGCGAGCGGACGAAGGAGAGCGCGACCAGGTCGACGCCGAGGCCGAGGGCGAAGCGCAGGTCCGCGGCATCCTTGTCGGACAGGGCCGGGACGCTCACCGCGACGTTCGGCAGCGAGACGCCCTTGTTGTTGGAGACCGGGCCGCCCTCGGTGACCAGGCACCGGATGTCGTTGCCGGTGACGTCGCTGACCTCGACCGCGACCCGGCCGTCGTCGATCAGCAGCCGGTCGCCCGGCTTCACCTCCTGGGGCAGCTTGCGGTAGGTGCAGGAGACCCGCTCCTTGGTGCCGACGACGTCGTCACCGGTGATCACGACGGAGTCGCCGGTGCGCCACTCGTGCGGGCCGTCGGCGAACCGGCCGAGACGGATCTTGGGCCCCTGGAGGTCGGCGAGCACGGCGACCGGCTTGCCGGCCGCCTCGGCCGCTTCCCGGACCAGCCGGTAGACCGACTCGTGGTCGGCGTGACTGCCGTGGCTGAAGTTGAGCCTCGCCACGTTCATGCCCGCTTCTACGAGGCCGCGGATACGCTCCGGGGACGCGGTTGCGGGGCCGAGAGTGCAGACGATCTTCGCGCGGCGTGTCACGCCCATCAGGCTAGTCTCTCCTCCGGATCGGCCTCCCGGCCGACCCCTTGCGGACTGCGGAACATTTGTCCAACGACGCGCGTCAACCGCGTGGGCGGGCGGTAGGCGTACCGCACCGGAACGTCGTGTGGCGGGCATCAGCGACCGCGCGGTGAGAAATCGTACCGCTCCCCGTCACGGACCGGCCGGGGGCACTGTGGGGCCGCCGCGCCCGGCCGTCCGGCCGTGGGCGGGCACTGGGTACGCGGCAGCGATCGGTGCCGTCGGAGGGGCGGGCGTCGCGCCTCAGCTCTCCGTCTTGACCAGCGGGAACTCCAGTGAGCCGGCCGGGCAGAGGAAGGTGAGCACCTCGACCCGGTAGAGCCCGGCCTGCACCGCCGGGTCGGCCTCCATGACGCTGCGGACGTCGTCCACCGAGCCGGTCCGGGCCAGGCCGAAACCGATCGGCGGGTCGGGTTCCCGGGCCGGGCCGTCGACCGACCCGTCCACGAGCACGATGCCGCGCCGTTGCAGCGCCCGCATGTGCTGGAGGTGCTCGGCCTGCAACCGCTGCACGGTCTCGTCCGGCAGGGCCCGTCCCGAGGGCCCCGGGTAGAGCACGATGCACTCGTACGTGTCCAGCGCGAAGTCGAGCCGTGGCGTCGCGGCCATGCGCACCTCCTGAGCACCGTCCCGCCCAGCCTCCCACGGCGGCCCGGTGCGCCGGGGCCGCTCGCCGCAACTGCCAGTGCTTCGCCGCCACGATTCGGGGAATGTCCAGGGTCGGGGCGCAACACCGCCCCGCGAGGTACGAACGAGCACAGGAGGACCGCGAATGGCCACCAGCACCCAGCCCGCCAAGGCGTCGGGCAGCTACCGGATCGGTGGCGACCTGCCGGTCGACCGCCTCGGCTACGGGGCGATGCAGCTCACCGGCCCCGGCGTGTGGGGCGACCCGAAGGATCCGGCCGAGGCGGTACGGGTGCTGCGCCGCGCGTACGAGCTGGGCGTCACGTTCATCGACACCGCCGACTCGTACGGGCCGTTCGTCAGCGAGCTGCTGATCCGCGAGGCGCTGCACCCGTACGCCGACGACCTGGTCATCGCGACGAAGGCCGGCCTGACCCGCTCCGGCCCGGACGACTGGCGGCCGGTGGGCCGCCCGGAGTATCTGCGCCAGCAGTGCGAGCTGAGCCTGCGCCACCTGGGCCTGGACTGCATCCCGCTCTACCAGCTGCACCGCATCGACGCGAAGGTGCCGCTGGCCGACCAGCTCGGCGAGCTGGCGCTGCTGCGCCAGGAGGGCAAGATCCGGCACATCGGGCTGTCCCAGGTCAGCGTCGAGGAGATCGAGGCGGCCCGGGCGATCGCGCCGATCATGTCCGTGCAGAACCTCTACAACCTGGCCGACCGCAGCGCGGAGGACGTGCTGGAGCACTGCGAGCGCCACGACCTGGCGTTCATCCCGTGGTTCCCGATCGCCACCGGCAACCTGGCCCGGCCCGGCGGCCCGCTGGACGCGATCTCGACCGCGCACGGCGCCAGCCCGGCGCAGCTCGCGCTGGCCTGGCTGCTGCGCCGGTCGCCGGTGATGCTGCCGATCCCGGGTACGTCGTCGGTGGCGCACCTGGAGGAGAACGTGGCGGCGGCCGAGGTGGAGCTGACCGACGACGAGTTCGAGGCGCTGGCGAAGGCCGCCTGAGCCGGCCGCCGCACCTCCGCCGACCGGCCCCTTTCGCGGAACGTGATCGAACAACTACTGTCAGAGGGATTCTCATGAGTGGGGGTCCCCTGTGGAGGAATTCGACTACGTCATCGTGGGGGCCGGTGCGGCGGGGTGCGTGCTGGCCAACCGGCTCACCGAGGATCCGGGGACGCGGGTGTTGCTGCTGGAGGCGGGCGGCTGGGACCGGAGCCCGTACGTGCGGGTGCCCAAGGCGTTCTCCCGGCTGATGGACGACGAGCGCACCGCCTGGCACTACCCGGCCACCACCGGGCCGGACCGCCGGGAGATCTGGCAGCGCGGGCGGATGATCGGCGGCTCGACGTCGGTGAACGGCATGATCTGGAGCCGCGGCGCGGCCCGGGACTGGGACGCCCTCGAACCGCTGGGCTGGGGCTGGTCGGTCATGGGCCGGGTGTTCCCGCAGCTGGAGGACCATCCGCTCGGGCCCGCGCCGCATCGGGGCACGGGCGGCCCGGTGCGGCTGTCCATCGCCACCGGCACCGACCCGCTCGCCGAGGAGATGGTGGCGACCGGCGCCGAGCTGGGCTGGCGCCACGCCGACGACCTGGACGCCCACGACGACGAGCGGATCGGCTACCCGACCGCCACGATCCGCGCCGGACGCCGGGTCAGCGCCGCCGACGCGTTCCTGCACCCGGTGCGGCGCCGGCCCAACCTGACCGTCGAGGTCGGCGCCGTCGTCCTGCGGGTGCTCGTCGAGGGCGGCCGGGCCACCGGTGTACGGGTGGCGCGCGGCGGCGGGGAGACCACGTACCGGGCGGCCGGTGAGGTGATCCTCGCCGCGGGCGCCCTGGCCACCCCGCACCTGTTGCAGGTCTCCGGCATCGGTCCGGCGGACACGCTGCGCGCGGCAGGGGTGCCGGTGCTGCTCGACCGGCCACGGGTCGGCGCCGGGCTGCGTGAGCACCGGTCGATGGTGCTCCAGTACCGCCTCGCCGAACCCGGCGGCCACAACATGACCATCGGCAGCCCGCTCGGGCAGGCCCGGGCCACGCTGCGCTGGCTGCTCACCGGGGGCGGCCCGCTCGCCCTGCCGGTGCTGGACGTGGCGGCCCACCTCAAGTCCCGCCCCGACCTGGACCGCCCGGACGCGCACCTGCTGATGGCGCCGTTCTCGGCCGCCCCACCGCGACCCGGCAAGGCCCTCGAACTGGAACGGGAGCCGGGCGTGATGTGCCTGGGCACGGTGACCCGCCCGGACAGCGAGGGCAGCCTGACCATCACCGGCGCGGACCCGCGTACGCCGCCGGCCATCGTGGCGAACTACCTCACCACCGAGCACGACCGGCGGGTGGCGGTGGACCTGTTCCGCCGGATGCGGGAGTTCTTCGGTACCGGCCCGATCGCGAAGCGCATCCGGGCCGAGACGGTGCCCGGGACGGCGGCCACCACCGACGCGGAGATCGTCGAGGCGGCGGTGGCGCGCGGCTACTGCGGCTACCACGCGATCGGCACCTGCGCGATGGGCACCGGCGACGACCACGTGGTGGATCCGCGGTTGCGGGTACGCGGCGTGGACGGGCTGCGGGTGGTCGACGCGTCGGTGCTGCCGGTGATGGTGGCCGGCTGGACCAGCGCCCCGGTGACCGCGCTGGCCTGGCGGGCCGCCGACGTGATCCGCGGGCGAGCCGACGACTGAACGTGCCCGGGACCGCGCGGCGGCGGGCCCGGGCACGTGGCTCAGACCGCGAAGCAGTTCGGCTGGACCGCGGCGCCGGAGAGCACCTGGCGCACCGCCGTGTACGTGGTGCCGTCCAGCACCAGCCCGAGGTGGCCGACGACCCGCAGCGGGCACCACGCCTGCACCAGGATGTTCGTCGCGCCGTCGGCGAGCACGGCGTTGTCGACCGGCCGGACCAGTTCGTCCTGCCAGGTGCGCACCGTCGCCCAGCGCACCGGGCCGGGGGTGTCGTCCCCGGCGTTGAGGTCGGCGAGGAAGCTCGACCCGATGGTCATCTGCTGGCAGGCGATCACCCCGGCGCAGCTGCCCAGCCCGAGGACGGCGACCAGGTTCGCGACGTAGGTGCCGTACTGCGGGCTGCCCAGGCTGACGTACTGGTCGACGGTGGCGGTGCCGCCGAGGTACTTGACGTACCAGCGGCTGACCAGGCCGCCCTCGGAGTGGCCGACCAGGTCGACGCGCGCGGCGCCGGTGGTGGCGCGCACCCGGTCCACGTAGGACGCCAGGGAACGGGCGGACTCGCGGATGTCGCCGAGGCCGAGGTTCGGCAACTGGAAGATCGAGACCCGGTAGCCGTCGGCGCGCAGCCGGGCGGCGATCGGCTCGTACGCGATGGAGATTCCACTCAGGCCGCCGACCACGATCACCGGGTCGGCGGCCGCGGCGGCGACCCGTTGCGCGGCGGTGGCGACGGTGGCCGGGTTCGACGGAGCGGCGGGTTCGGCGGTGGCGGCCTGGGCGGCGGCCGGGACGAGCAGGACGGTGGCGGCGGTGGTGGCGGCCAGGATCGTTCGGAGCAGCATGGGCTGCACCTCCGGGGGGAGGCACCCGGGCGTACCCGGGGGGACGGGTGGGATCCGATCGATCGTGGACACGATGATGCGTGTCCGATTTCACACACGTCAATGAGAAGTTACGCGGCGGTAACCCTTGTCGCGCCCTCAGCACAAACCGGCATGCCGGGCCGGGCTCAGTTGCCCAGCGCCTGGACCTTCGCGATGGTCTCCTGCACGTGCTGCCGGGCCGGCTCCCCGCCCTGCGCGGCCTGCGCCAGCGCCTGCCGGTAGGAGTCGATGGCGCCGATCAACGGCCCCGCCGTGGCACCTTCCAGCGCGCCCGCCACCAGCGCCCGCGCCTCGGCCGCGTCCTGCGCGGCGGCGGCAGTGCGTGCCTTGGCCTCGTCCAGCTTCTGTGCCGCCGCCGCCAGCCTGGCGATGATCTCCGCCGCGCTCACACGCCCTCCCCCAGCTCACCGACCCGCGCGCAGCCTACCGCCCCACCCCGCCTCACTGTCAGCGCAGGAGGCGGAACAGGAGGAGGTAGAGGCAGAAGAAGGACGGGGAGACCAGCGCGCAGATCACGAAGCCGAGCGGCACGTACCGTCCGCCCGGCGGTGCCTCGCCCTCCACCACCGGGCGGCCCCAGCGGGCGAGCACGACCTGACCGGCCACGAAGGACATCAACGGCACGCCCGCGCAGCTCAGCGCCGCGACCAGGTCCAGCCCGGTCACCGGCAGCGACGAACCCACTATCGCGATCAGCATCAGCAGCGAGCCGACCAGCGCGCAGCCCGCGTACACCACCACCGCCCGGGCCGGCGCCGACCAGGTGGGCAGCAGCACCGGCGTGCGGGCCAGCGCGTCGGCCTGCTGCCCGAACGCGTCGGCCTCCTCGGCCAGCCGCCCCGCCGCCGCCAGCTCCGCCGCCGGGTCGCCGGCCCGCGGCGCCGGAACACCCCCCGAGGGGTACGCCCCGACATCCGGCCGCCCCGGCGCGTCGGCTGCGCCGCCGGTCACCCCGTCGCCCGGCCCGGGTGCGGGAGCCGGCGCTCCCCCACCGGCAGCCATCGCCGGCTCCGGCGCCTCCGCCGGTACCGACGTCATCGGCGTGCCGATCGCCTGCCCGAGCCGGTCCAGATGCTGCCCCTGGGCGGTGAGCCGCTGCCCGAGCGTGTCGACGGCGGACTGGAGGCCACGGCGGCGCTCCGCCTCGGCGGCGATCTCCCGCTCGCCGCCGCGCTGCCGGGTGGACAGCTCCCGCAGCAGCGCCGCGTACTCGTCGAATCCGCTCATGCTGGGCCGTCTTCCGTTCGCGACTGCGGGGCTCGCAAACCCGGCTCACTCCTCGCGCTCACAAGGCCGTCTTCCGTTCGCGACTGCGGGGCTCGCAAACCCGGCTCACTCCTCGCGCTCACAAGGCCGTCTTCCGTTCGCGACTGCGGGGCTCGCAAACCCGGCTCACTCCTCGCGCTCACAAGGCCGTCTTCCGTTCGCGACTGCGGGGCTCGCAAACCCGGCTCACTCCTCGCGCTCACGTGCTATCTCCCCCGGCGGCGAACGGCACGATCAGCGCGGTGCGGTGCTCGTGCCGGTCGACCAGCAGGGCGCGCCCCTCGCGCGGGACGTACGCCAGGTCGTGCACGCCGAGGTGCAGGCCCAGGTCGGCGGCGGGGACGTTGAGCGCGACCAGGCCGGTCACGTCGTCGCGGTGCCCGCTGCCGCCGAGGTCGTCGGCGAGCCGGCGCAGTCCACGCCACCAGCCGAGCACGTGCACCCCGCACGCGGGGCCCTGGCGCAGCACGGCGCGCAGGTCGTCGTACCCGGAGCGGAACGTCGCCGGGTCGGAGGCGGCCAGCGTCGTGGCGGCGGCGTCCATCCCGAACACCACCAGGTAGGTGCGCCCGGACGCCGGGGCGTCGCCGGTCGCGGCCTCGGCGAGCTGGGCGCGCAGCGCGCCGGCGTCGAGGCGCCGGACCGGGTGCCCGGCGGCGGCGAGCGTCATGGCCAGGTCGTCGGCGGCGTCCGTGGTGCCCGGCGCCAGCGGCACGAACAGGAACCGGGCGGTGCCGGGCGCGTGCTGGCGGGCCAGGGACAGGGTGGCCGACCGGAGCACGTCCGCGCCCGCCCCGGCGGTGCCGACCACCGCCAGGTGCCGGCCCGGGCTGCCGTCGAGCGCGAAGCCGGCCGGGCTGCCGGGGACGTCTACTACCCGGCCGACGAGCGCGTACGGCGGGTCGGCGCCGGGTGTCAGCGCCGCCCAGGCGGGGTCGTCGGTGAGCCGGGGCGTCTCGTGTCCCCGGAAGACCGCAGGCGGGCGTGACCCGGCCGGGCGGGCCGCGTGCAGTTCGTGGCGCAGCGCGGCGAGGTCGGCCGAGGCGGCGTGCGCGTCGGGGAACCGCACCTCGGCGTCCGAGCCGGGCGCACCCGCGCCGGTGTTCACCACTGCCGTGCCGACGGTGAGCCCGCGCGCGGCGTCGTTGCGCGGGTCCAGCACGGCGTCGCCGCCTGGTAGCGCGATCCGCAGCGGGAACTGCCCGAAGATCGCCTCGGCCCGGCCGTAGAGCGCCTCGATGCCGGTGGTGCTCTGGCTCGCCAGCACCAGGTGCAGGCCGTACGAGCGGCCCTTGCGGGCCAGTTCCTCGATCAGGTCGACGGCCTGCCGGGCCAGCGCGTCGTTGCCGGCGAACAGCACGTGGAACTCGTCGACCACCGTGACGATCCGGGGCGGCCGGGCGTTGGGCGGCAGGTCCGCAAGGCGGCTAACGCCGTGCCGCTTCAGCAGGTCGGCGCGGCGGCCCAGTTCGGCGCGCAGCTCGCGCAGCACCGCCACGCCGTACTCGCGGTCGGACTCGATGCCCACCGCGTCGGCGTGCGGCAGCCAGGACGGGTCACGGTCGGTGGGCACGAACTCGGTGAAGCTGACGCCCTCCTTGAAGTCGAGCAGCATCAGCCGCAGCTCGGCCGGGGAGTAGCGGGCGGCCAGCCCGTAGAGCACGTCGAGCAGCAGCACCGTCTTGCCGGCGCCGGTCCGCCCGCCGATCAGCCAGTGCGGGGTGGCGTCGTCGAACGCCACGCTCAGCGGCCGGCGTCCGGCCCGGCCGAGCACGGTACGCAGCCCGGACGCGGCGGACCCGGCCCAGCGCTGCGCGGGCAGCAGGTCGGTGAACGTGACGCCGTCCTGATCGGCGGCCTCGGCGTACCGGCGGGCCAGCGCGGTGACAGTGGCGTGCGACGGGTCGCCGTCGAGCACCACCGGCGCGGCCAGCCCGCTGCCGTCGGTGCTGAACGGGCGCCCGGGCGGGTCGCCGACGAGCGTGTACCGCTCGGTGACGCGCAGCTGGGTGGTGGCGCCCAGCGGCGGCGCGGCGCTCGGCCCGGCCGGTGGGTGACCGGCCAGCAGCACGCAGACCGCAGCGGCCGGGCCGGCGTGGGTGAGCGCGGCGAGCCGGGCCAGTTCCCGGGGCGGCGGCGCGGACGCGGCGACCACCACCAGCAGCTCGCGGTCCTCCGGCGCGGACCGCTGGGCGGTACGGGCATGCCGCTCGGCCAGGTCGAGCAGGGCCGTCGTCTCCGCCTCGGTGGTCGCCGCCGCGGCGAGTACCCCGGCGTCCTGGAGTGGGCGCAGCGGAAGGAACGCCGCGCCGAAGGCGGCCTGGTCGATGCCGGCGACCCGGATCGCACCGGCCGGAGCGGCGGTCAGCAGCCGTACCACCACCGCCCGCAGCAGCTCGCCGACGCGCGGGTCACGGGCGTCCGCGTCGACCGCCAGGTGCGCGCCCGCACCCACCGGCACGAGCACCGGGAACGCGCCGTCGACAGTGGTCGCGGCGCCGAGGCGTACCGGAACGGGGTGGGTCGCGACGCGGGCGGTGCCGGGCACCGCGGCGGCCAGCTCCCCGCCGAGGCGGGCCAGCCGCGCGACCAGCTCGGGGCTGCCCACCGGCGCCGGGCCCGCGGCACCCAGCAGCCGCCGGGCCGCCTCCCAGTGCCGCACCGCCCGCCGATGCCGATCGACCGCCTGCCGGTACGCCGCCGCGAGTCTGCCCACCGTCCGCCCTCCGACGTTTGCGATCGAAGGGAACCCTAACGGACGCGCGCCGCACCGGCACGGGGCGCTCCGCACCGGGGATTCGTCCACTGTTCACCCGGCTACCGACGGGCGCGCCGCCCGCCGTTCCCCCGGCCCGGCTTGCCTTCGGTCAGGCAATCGTGCGCACAGGAAGGCGACGACGTGACCACCTCACCTCTCCCCCGGCGGTCCCTGCTGCGCGGCGGCGTGGCCGGCGGACTCGGCATCATGGTGGCCGGCAGCCTGGAGGCGATCGCCGGACCGGCGGCGGCCCGGCCCGCGTGCCGCCCCGCCGTCGGCTACGGCGACCTGGTGCCGGACCCGGCCGGCCTGCTGGCGCTGCCGCCGGGCTTTTCCTACACGGTCGTCGCGCAGGCGGGCGCGACGCTGCTGGAGTCCGGGCAGCCCACCCCGAGCGACGCGGACGGCACCGGCTGCTTCCGCGGCCCGCACGGCTCGGTGCTGGTGAACAACCACGAGATCGGCGGCGACGAGCCGTACCCGGTGCCGCCGCTACCAGGCCTCACCTACGACCCGGGCGCCCGCGGCGGCACCACCACCATCGAGGTGGACCGGCACGGGCGGCGGCTGCGCGAGTACGTGAGCGTGGCCGGCACGCACAACAACTGCGCCGGCGGCATCACCCCGTGGGGCACGTGGCTGACCTGCGAGGAGACCGAGCAGCGGGCCGGTGGGCGGTATCTGAAGGACCACGGGTACGTCTTCGAGGTCGACCCGCACGACAGGTCCGCCAACACCGACCCGGTGCCGCTGACGTTCCTCGGGCGGTACTCCCACGAGGCCGTCGCGGTCGACCCGTACACCCACTCGATCTACCTGACCGAGGACGCGAGCGGGCCCAACGGCCTGTACTTCCGGTGGACGCCGCCGCCCGGCTTCCGGGCCGGCAAGGGCGCGCTGCGGGCGCTCGCCCAGCGGCCCGACGGCGGCACGGCGGGCAGCCTCGCCGCGATGCGCTGCCTGCGCGGCGACACGCACGTGGCCGACCTGTCCGAGGCCACCACACCCGGCACCCGCTACCGGGTCCAGTGGGTCGAGGTACCCGACCGCGACGCCCGCACCGTGTCCGTACGCAAGCAGTTCACCGACGCCGAGGTGACCCGCAGCCGCAAGCTGGAGGGCGCCTGGTGGGGCGACGGCGGCGCGTACTTCGTGGCCAGCTACGCCCGGCACGACGACGGCAGCGCCAACGAGCACGACGGGCAGGTGTGGTTCTACGACCCGCGCCGGCAGACCGTCACGCTGAAGACCATCTTCGGGGTGAACACCGACCCGGAGGCCGACCACGGCAACTACGACGGGCCGGACAACATCACCGTCTCGCCGTACGGCGGGGTGATCCTGGCCGAGGACGGCGAGGGCGTGTCGCACCTGGTCGGCGTCACCGAGCAGGGCACTGCGTATCCGCTGGCGCGCAACGAGCTGAACGACAGCGAGTTCACCGGGCCGACGTTCAGCGCGGACGGGAGGACGCTGTTCGCCAACATCCAGTCGCCGGGGTACGTGTTCGCGATCACCGGACCGTGGGGGCGGCCGGGTAACGGGCACCGCTGAGGAAGCGCTGGCCGGCGGTTCCCCAGGGGGCGGGAACCGCCGGCTGCCCTACCTGAAATCGGTGACCCTCAGGAGCCATCACTCGGCGGGCGTGAACGAGGGGTGATCAAGCGCGAGATCTGCGCCCGAAGCCGGTGATCATCCGGCGGCACGACTCGGTAGCCCAAACGCTCCAACTCGGCCAGTGCCGTACCGGTATTGCGCCGGACCACCGCAGCGATCTGCCTGCGCCGGTAATCCGTGCGGGTCGATTCGATCAACTGCCGCCAACCGTTCTTGGCCTCGACGAGCCCTTCGATGATCAGGCATTCGAGGACGTCCTCGAGCGCGGGACGAAACCTTCGTCCGCCGACCGGCAGGTGAATCTTGCTGAGCCCGCCGGCACCCTTCCGCCCCAACTCGGAGAGAAAGGTCTCGAACGTCGGATGGCTGGCGCAGACCTGAAGGTGGGCCTCGGTGTACTGCTCCTTGTTCCGCTGAAAGTCGTAGTGCAGCAGCGGCTCAGGTGTGCCGCCGAATTTGAGCGCACAGTAGGACGCTTCGACAGTGAGGAACTTGCCTTCGTCATGGTCGAGGGTGAGGAGACATTGCACATCGAGCCAGATGCCGGTCCTCGCCGCCGAGCGCATACGCACTGGCTGCGACCGGAGCCCGTCGAGCTGAGTCCCGACCACGGCCTGCTTGGGCGACACCTTTGCCACGACTCGCGCGTTGTCACAGACCGTCTTGTTCAATAAGCCCTGCAGAGTATCGGCGAACTGTCGAGCCTGTGGCCCGAGTGCGCTACGCCCGCGTGTTGCCAATGGACATCCATAGCTTCTGCGCTTCAACGGAGCAGAAGTCACGCCGTTCTGCCATCTCGGCGAGCTGCCGGTAAGTCAGGTGCATCTGTTCGAGTTCCTGCTCGACGGCATCTCGCCACTCGTCGCCAGTCATCTCGATCACGAGTGAGCCTGGCACCTGGTAGGGAGCACTTGTCACCACGACCTCCACCGCACTCGATCTCCGCCTACACGATGCTAGGCATACAGCAAGATCTTTATCTACCCGGCGTCGCCGAATGACCACTTCCAGTCACTCGAATCCCGCCTTCAACCGACCAGAACGTCAGGCCGGCGGGCGCAGGCCGTCGAGTGCGATGGCCAGGACGCGGTCGCGCTGGGCCGGGTCCGGGAACTGATATGCGGCCAGCCCGCTGATCAGCCGGATCACGTCGTCGAAGCCGGCGTCCGGCCGGGCCGCGCCGGCCTCCTGGGCGCGGCGCAGCAGCGGCTCGCCGGTCGCGTAGATCTCGGTGCGGCAGCTGCGGAACACCTCGGAGTCGTGCACCAGCTCCTCGGCCAGCGCCCGCTTGGTGGCCACATAGGCGACGAACCGGTGCAGCCAGCCGACCAGGGCGTCCCACGGCGGCTCGTCGGCCAGGTCGGCGGCGGAGGCGCTGAGCGCGCGCACCTCCTCGACGTAGACCGCCTCGAACAGGTCCCGCCGCTGGGGGAAGTTGCGGTAGAGCGTGCCGATGCCCACGCCCGCCCGGCGGGCGATCTCCTCCAGCGACGCGCCCGCGCCGTGCTCGCCGAAGACCTCGCGGGCGGCGGCGATCAGCGCGTCGTAGTTGCGGCGGGCGTCGGCCCGTTTCGGGCGGCGGGAGAAGACCTCACCGGGCACGTCGGCGTCGGTCATGACGCGCGTCACCCCTTCCGTCTTGCAACCGGAGGCACCCCTCCGCTAGGTTAATGGAGGCAAGCCTCCGGTTACTGACCGGAGCCACCCCTCCGGATAGCTTACTCCGGACTTCCGGCCGCCCTCCGGCCACGCGATCCTCGCGCCTCGACACGGACCCGGGAGGTCCCACCATGCCCGCCGACCGCTGAGCGCCCGCACAACCCGGCCGCCACCGCCGCACGACCGCGCGAGCGGCCCCCAGTCTCGTACCGACAACGGGGAGTTCTCCCACATGATCCACTCATCAGGGCGCGGCTCTCGCCGGCTCACCTTCCTCGTGCTGGCCGCCGGCACCGGATTCTTCGCGATGCTCCAGTCGCTGATCACGCCGGTGCTGCCCACCATCCAGCACGACCTGCACACCTCGCCCAACACGGTGACCTGGGTGCTCACCGCCTACCTGCTCTCCGCGTCCGTCTTCACGCCGATCATCGGCCGCGTCGGCGACATGGTCGGCAAGGAGAAGACGCTCGTCTTCTCGCTCGCCGCGCTCGCGCTGGGCTGCCTGCTGGCAGCCGTCGCCCCCAGCATCGGCGTGCTGATCGCCGCCCGCGTGGTGCAGGGCATCGGCGGCGCCGTCTTCCCGCTCTCGTTCGGCATCATCCGCGACGAGTTCCCGGCCGCCCGGGTCAGCTCGGCCGTGGCCTCGATCTCCGCGGTCGTGGCCGTCGGCGGCGGGCTGGGCGTGGTGCTGGCCGGGCCGATCGTGGCCACGCTGGGCTACCGGTGGCTGTTCTGGATCCCGCTGGTGGTGGTCGGCCTGACCGCGCTCGCCGCGCACCGGTTCGTGCCACGCTCGCCGGTACGCACCCCGGGCCGGATCAACTGGCTCAGCGCCGTACTCCTGTCCGGCTGGCTGGTGGCGCTGCTGCTGCCGGTCAGCAAGGGCGCCGCGTGGGGCTGGGGCTCCGGCCGGGTGGTCGGACTGCTGACGCTGGCCGCGGTGCTCGCCGCCGCCTGGCTGGCGACCGAGGCCCGCGCCGCGAACCCGCTGATCGACCTGCGGATGATGCGCCTGCCGGCGGTCTGGACCACGAACCTCGTCGGGTTGCTCTACGGCGCCTCGATGTTCGCCGTGTACGCGTTCCTGCCGCAGTTCGCGCAGATCCCGACCAGCGCCGGCTACGGCTTCGGCGCCAGCGTCACCCAGGCCGGGCTGCTGATGCTGCCGATGCTCGTCGGCATGTTCGTGGCCGGCCTGCTGGCCGGACGGCTGCAGTCCCGGTTCAGCGCCAAGGCGCAGCTGAGCACCGGCGCGGTGTTCAACGTGGCGGCCGCCGCCATGCTGACCGTCGCGCACGACACCCGCTGGCAGGTCGGGATCGCCGGTGGCCTGGTCGGCCTCGGCATCGGGCTGGCGTTCGCCTCGATGGCGAACCTGATCGTGGCGAACGTGCCGGCCGGGCAGACCGGCGCGGCGACCGGCATGAACGCCAACATCCGCACCATCGGCGGCGCGATCGGCGCGGCGCTCGCCAGTGCCGTGATCACCGCGAATCCGCAGCCGAGCGGGCTGCCCCGGGAGGCCGGTTTCACCGCGGGCTTCCTGCTGCTCACCGGCATCTCGGTGGCCGCGGCGCTGGCCGCGCTCGCCGTACCCTCCGGCCGCCGCCGGTGGCCCCGGCGGCGGATCGGGCCGGCGGTGCCGGACCTGGCGCCGGCCGCGGAGCTGGTCCCGGCCCGCTGACCTGAGCCCTCTCGTTCCGTGGATCTTGGTACGCGGGCGCCCCTTGCGGGGCGTGCGCGTACCAAGATCTCGCCTAGCGTGGTGCGACGCGGCAGCCGGGGTCGGGTCCGGTGTCGGCCACGCCGCAGTGGAACACCTCGACCGGGGCGGCGTCCACGTCGGGCACCTTCGCCACGGTGAGCAGCGCCAGCCGCTTCGCCACCGGTTCGCCGGAGTCCGGGGCGTACCGGATGAGGCCGCTGACCCCCGGGTAGCCGCCGGCGGCGTTCTGCCGCAGCACCTCGGCGTGCACCCCGACCGGGTTGACCGAGCGGGGCTCCCAGCGGCGGCCGGTGTCGGCGTGGCGCAGCCGGGCGGCGAGGCTCTCCAGCGCGCGTACCGTCATCATGGTGGCGTCGTAGGCCAGGCTGACCCGCTCGCCGACCGGCGGACCGGTCCCGGCGCGGCATCGGGGCGGGTCGAGCAGGCCGTCCGCGCCGATCCAGGTGAGGAAACTGCCCCGGGCGTCGTCGCGCCCGGCCTGCGCGGCCCGCAGCGACGCGCACGTGGCCAGCGCGGCCTTCGACACGTACGTGACCGGCAGGTTGCCCGGCGCGCTGGCGCGCAGCCCCGGGTTGGCCATGTAGCGGTTCACCGAGTCGTCGGCGACCAGGTGCCGGGGCGGGTTCGCGCCGCACTCCTTGAGCGCGCGCATGAACCCGTCGAACTCCGACCAGCGGCCGGCGAAGAAGAGCATCCCCGGGTAGCCGCACTCCTGGGTGAGCCGCCGCCCGCTGCGCCACTCGTCGAGCCGGGTGATCCGGTCGCCGAAGCGTTCCCGCAGGCCGTCGACGAGGGTGGCGACGTACAGGTCGTCGGTGAGCGAGCTGCCCTCGCCGGTGGTCCAGTAGACGTGCGCCTCCCCCACCCGCAGCACCTGCCGGGCGTACGCCTCGACCATCCGGGCCTGGTCCCGGTTCGGCGCCGACATGGCCAGGTAGAGGCTGGAGTTGGCGTCCATCCGGTCGGCGGACAGCGTGGGGGCGAGCACCGGCAGGCCGACCCGGTTGAGTTCGCGCAGCGCCGCCGCCGTGCTGGTGCGGCTGTCCACCAGACCGACCACGCCGAGCACTGTGGGGTCGTCGCGGGCCAGCCCTTCCAGCATCCGTACCGCGTCGTCGGCGTGCCGCATCTGCCGGCCGGCGTTCGCCACCACGATGTGCAGCAGCGCCGCGTCGTCCGCCGCCGCCGACTCCTGGAGCAGGGCGTACTGGGCGGTGGCCATGCCCTCCAGTTCCTCCCGCTCGGAGACGTAGGACTCCTCGTCGGCGCGGGTCCGGTTGCCGGTGAGGCTGCCCAGGTAGACAAGCGTCAGGTAGGGGCGGCGGTGCTCGCTGCGCCGCCACACCTCCTCGGCGGCCCGGTTCTGGGCGAAGATGCGCCGCTGCACGGCGCGCAGCCGGTCCTGCCCGGGTTCGCTGTTGAAGACCTGCCCGGCGGTGTCGCTGTAGCCGACGCACTCCCCGCCGACGAGCCGCACGGTGACCCGGTCGGTGGGCCAGGGGCGGCAGTCCGGCGCCCACCGCCCGTGCGCCCACACGCCCAGCCCGGCGACGAGCGCCAGGGCCACCGCGGCGGGTAGGAACCGCCGTGCCCACCAGGGCGGGTCGGGCGCGACAAGGGCCGGCGGGACGCCTCCCACCGGGACGTCGGCGTCCCGGTCGTCCGCCTCCAGCAGGATCAGCCAGGCGCCGGAGCGACGCAGCCGGCGGTTCTCCGGCAGCGCCTCGGCCCACTCCTCGTACGCCTCCTCGGCCTCGGCCAGCGGCCGGGCCGCGGCCGGTTCCGGCGGCGGGTCGGCGGCGACCGCGACGACGAGCAGCGGATCGTTGCGGCCGGTCTCGTTGCGCACCTCGTCGACGAGCCGGACCAGCGTGTGCCCGACGTTGTCCGGCCGCGCGCCGTCGAGCACCAGCACCGGGTAGGCGGTGCGGCGCCAGTCCCCGGGCCGCCAGAACCGCCGCCGGTACGCCAGGCGCAGGTCCTCCAGGAACGCGTGCAGCAGCAGCTTCTCCACCTGGGCCGGGTGTTCGCCGTCGCGCCAGCCGGCGGTGAGCCGCTCGGCGAAGCCGAGGAACGTCACCGACTGCCGGGGCGCCAGGTACTGCTGGCGCATGAACCAGCGGTACTGCCGTCCGACGAGCGGCACCCGGCCGGAGACGGCGATCCGGAACACGACGCCGGGTACGGCCCGCCACAGCAGCCAGAGCAGCAGGTGCAGTGCGGCGCCGAGGCCGGAGTCGCCGCCGACCTGGGGGTCCTCTCCGGCACGCCGTCCCCGCCAGTCCCGTAGCCGGCGCACCAGCGCGGCCCGGCCGCTGTCGGCGGCGTCCAGGTCCACGGCGAGCGTCTGGTGCATCAGCCAGTCGGCCAGCGGGTAGTGCCGGAACCGCAGCCGGGGCGCGCCGAACGCCTCCACGGAGAGCTGCCGGTGCAGCTCGCGCAGCACGGCCGCGACGTCGTCGCCGGCGGGCCGGCCGGTCAGGTCCAGCACGGCGTGCGGTACCCGCCGCCCGGCCCGGCGCGCCGCGAAACGCCGTAGCAGGGCCGCGACCGCGCCGTCCCCGGTGGGCCGGACCAGCCAGAGCAGTGGGAGCCGGCGGTCACCGCGGCGTGGACGCCGCAGCAGCCGGGCCAGCAGGGTGAGCAGTTCCGGGCCGCCGGCCGGGAGTTGCTCGCGGACCGGCCGCGGCCGGGTCACCGGTTCGCGCATGGTCACCTCCGGGTCACACGGGGTGTCGCACCATTGTCGACGTTCGATGCAACCCGGCACGGCGGGGCCCCGCTCGACGGACGGGTGTCGAGCGGGGCCCCTCCTCGCGTGCGGATCAGCCGATGGCGGCGGTCAGCGCGGCCAGGTAGCCGTAGCGGTAGCCGTTCGCGTTCGGGTGGTACGCCTCGATGACACCGCTGACGTCACGGATCCACGGGTCGGCGGCGCACACGCCGTGCCCGGCGAAGAACGGCCGCGCGTCGACGAAGGTGCCGCCGGCGGCGGCGGCCCGGCCGGAGATGACGCCGTTGAGCGTGTCGGCGGCCTGGTTGAGGATGGTGCGCTTGTAGCTGCTCATGGCGAGCAGTCCACAGGAGCCGGTCTCGAACAGCCGCGGGTAGCCGAGCACCACCAGCCGGGCGTTCGGGGCCCGGTTGCGGATCGCGGTGTACGTGGCGTCGAGCCGGGCGGGCAGCGTGGCGGTGGCGAACGCCTTCGACTCGTTCACCGCGCTCTCGCAGCTGGACGTGCTGCCGAAGCGGCAACTGGTCATCACGTCGGCGAAGCCGGCGTCGTTGCCGCCGATGGTGATGGTGACCAGCGTGGTGCTGCTGCTGAGCTGGCCGACCTGGTTGGCCAGCACGTCGGCGGTGACCGCGCCGCCGCAGGCCGGGAACTTGAAGCTGGTGACCGAATGGGCGGCGGCCCAGAGCGGGGCGTACGACTTCTGGCTGCGCAGGCAGGTGGACAGGTCGTACGGGCCGGCGCCGACCCCGGAGGAGTAGGAGTCGCCGAGGGCGACGTAGTTGACGGTGGCCGCCCGGGCGGCGCCGGGCAGGAGCACGGCGCCGAGGACGGCCGCCAGGAGGGCGGCGAACGCGGTACGGACGCGACGGGGCATGGCAGAGCCTCCACGGTGCAGGGGTGGTGGAGCCCGTTGACCGCGCGCGTGGCCGAGGGATCGGTGCTGTTACTGGTCGGTAATGCTATCGAAACATCCGTCGAAATTGAATAGCCCCGATCGACCGGACAGGACAGATACGTTCACATGTGTCGATTAGCTTGACGGTGACGACACCCGACGGAGGGAGTCCCACCGTGCGACGCGCACTCACGGCGGCCATCGCCGCCCTGACCCTCACCACGGCCGGCACCACAGTGACCGGTGCCCCCGGCCAGGCCGCCCCCACCGGATGGGGCCGGCCGCAACCCGCGGCGGCCACCCCGACGCCGGGCAGCCCCGGGCTGGGCGACAGCTACTTCCCCGACTACGGCAACGGCGGCTACGACGTCGGCCACTACGACATACGGCTGCGCTACGAGCCGGCCACCGACCGGCTCAGCGGCACCACCACGATCCTCGCCACCGCCACCAAGGACCTGTCCCGGTTCAACCTGGACTTCGCACTCGACGTCGAGTCGGTGCGGGTCAACGGGTGGGTCGCCGGCTTCACCCGGGCCGGCGACCACGAGCTGGTGATCACCCCGGCCCGGCCGCTGACGAAGGGCCAGCAGCTCACCGTGGTGGTGAGGTACGCCGGCGTGCCGTCGCAGACCACCGTCTACGGCTACACCGCCTGGACCCGTACCGCCGACGGGGCGCTCGCCGTCAACGAGCCCGAGTCGGCCTGGTGGTGGTACCCGAGCAACGACCACCCGAAGGACAAGGCCACCTGGGACGTCTCGGTGTCCGTGCCCACCGGTGTCGAGGTGATCAGCAACGGCGTGCAGCCGCGCGACCCGCTGCCCGAGGCCGGCAACCGCACCCGGTGGAGCTGGCGCAGCGTCAGGCCCGGTGCCACCTACCAGGCGTTCCTCGCGATCGGGCAGTACGACATCGTCACCGGCACCGCGCCGAACGGGCAGCCGGTGGTGAACGCGTACAGCACCACGCTCGGCGAGCGCCTGCCGGCCGCGCGGGCCAGCATCGAACGCACCGCCGAGATCGTCGACTGGGAGAGCGGGCTGTTCGGCCCGTACCCGTTCGAGGCGCAGGGCGGCGTGGCCGGGCCGGTCGACGGCATCGGCTTCGCCCTGGAGACACAGACCCGCCCGGTGTACGGGCCCGGCTTCTGGCGGCGCGGCGCCAACACGTACGTGGTGGTGCACGAGAACGCCCACCAGTGGTTCGGCGACTCGGTGTCGGTGGCCGACTGGCGGCACATCTGGCTCAACGAGGGCTTCGCCTCGTACGCCGAGTGGCTCTGGTCCGAGGAGCAGGGCGAGGGCACCGCGCAGGAGCTGTTCGACTTCACCTACGACAGCTACCCGGCCGACTCCGAGTTCTGGCAGGTACGCCCCGGCGCCCCAGGCCCGAGCGGGATCTTCGACGACGCCGTCTACGACCGCGGCGCGATGGCGCTGCACCAGATCCGGCTCGCCGTCGGCGACACCGCGTTCTTCCGCATCCTGCGCACCTGGACGGCCAAGCGGCAGTACGGCAACGGCACCGTCGCGCAGTTCCAGGCGCTCGCCGAGCGGATCTCCGGGCGGGACCTCGACGCGGTGTTCACCACCTGGCTGTTCACGCCCGGCCGGCCCACCGTGGCCGCCACCGCGCGGACGACCGCCGCACCGGCGCAGCCGGCCTCGTGGGCGAAGATCCGAGCGGCGCACGACCTGCTCGGCCGCTGACGGCGTCGTCCGGGCCGGTCCGCTTCCGGCGGGCCGGCCCGGTTCGTCCGAGGAGGAAACCGGTGATACACAACGTCCATGAACGACACCTGCCGGTGCCGGCTTCGGCGGCCGGGGCGCTGATCGACTCGCTGGCCGGGCCGGAGGACCGCCTCTGGCCGCTGCGGCGCTGGCCGGCCATGCGCCTGGACCGGCCGTTGGGGGTCGGTGCCACAGGCGGCCACGGGCCGGTCCGCTACACGGTGCAGGACTACCGGCCCGGCGCGTACGTGCGCTTCCGGTTCCTCGCTCCGGCCGGCTTCCGCGGCCACCACGAGTTCGAGGTGCTGCCCGGGACCGGCGACGGGTGTCTGCTGCGCCACCGGCTGGTGATGACCGCGCACGGGTCCGCGCGGGTGAGCTGGCCGCTGTTCTTCCGTCCGCTGCACGACGCGCTGGTGGAGGACAGCCTCGACACCGCTGTGGTCAGCCTCGGCCTGGCCCGGCCAGCGCCGAGGCGCTGGCCGGCGCGGGTACGCGTCCTGCGCGGGCTGGCCCGGACAGTGAGCCGCGGCCGACGCACGGTCCGGTGAGTTTGTTAAGAAGGGCCCCCTCCTCTGCCTGAGGCGTTAAGAGGGGGCCCTTCCTTTCACCTGGCGGCGAGCGGCTGGCGGGCCGGGTCGACCGGGGCGGGCAGCTCCCCCACCCCGCCGAGGTACGTGTGGATCGCCGCCGCGGCGGCGCGTCCCTCGGCGATCGCCCAGACGATCAGCGAGGCCCCCCGGTGCATGTCACCGGCGACGAAGACACCGTCGGCGGCCTGCCAGTCGGGGCCGGAGTCGATCGCGCCCCGGCGGTTGCGGGTCACCCCGAACTGGGCCAGCAGCGGCTGCTCCTCGGTGCCCTCGAAGCCGATGGCGAGCAGCACCAGGTCGGCCGGGATCTCCCGCTCGGAGCCGGGCAGCGGGGTGACGATGCGGCGGCCGTCCACCTTCTCCACTGTCACCTCGGCGATCCGGACCGCGCGGACCTGGCCGGTGCCGTCGTCCACGAACTCCTGCACCGCGACGGCGAAGACCCGCTCGCCGCCCTCCTCGTGCGCCGGGTAGTTGCGCAGCACCCAGGGCCAGGTCGGCCACGGGTCCCGCGCCGCGTCGCGCTCGGCCGGCGGCTCCGGGTAGAGGTCGAACTGGTGGACGCCCGCCGCGCCCTGCCGGTGCGCCACACCGAGGCAGTCCGCGGCGGTGTCGCCACCTCCGATGATCACCACGTGCTTGCCGGCGGCGTCGATCGGCGTACCGTCGGGCAGCGTGGCGAGCACGGGCCGCCCGTCCCCGGCGGCGGCCACCACCCGGTTCGCGGCGACCAGGTGCGCCATCGCCTGGTGCACGCCGCGCAGCGCCCGGCCGGGCGTCTCCGGGGTGTCGCGCCCCTGCAACGCGCCGCAGGCCAGCAGCACCGCGTCGTGCTCGGCGCGCAACTGCTCGGCGGTCACGTCGACGCCCACCTCGACACCGGTCCGGAACCGCACACCCTCGGCGGTGAGCTGGGCCAGCCGCTTGTCGATGTGCTGCTTCTCCAGCTTGAAGTCGGGGATGCCGTAGCGGAGCAGGCCGCCGATCGCGTCGTCGCGCTCGTACACGGTGACCGTGTGACCGGCGCGGGCGAGCTGCTGCGCGGCGGCCAGCCCGGCCGGACCGGAGCCGACCACCGCCACCGACCGGCCGGTCGCGGCGGACGCGGGCCGGGGCCGCAGACCGTCGCGGGCCACGGCCGCGTCGGCGATCTCCACCTCGACCTGCTTGATGGTGACCGGCTGCTGGCCGCCGAGGCCGAGCACGCAGGCCGCCTCGCACGGCGCCGGGCATAGCCGGCCGGTGAACTCGGGGAAGTTGTTCGTGGCGTGCAGCGACTCCACCGCGGCGTCCCAGTTGCCGGTGCGGACCAGATCGTTCCAGTCCGGGATGCGGTTGCCCAGCGGGCAGCCGTCGTGGCAGAACGGGATGCCGCAGTCCATGCACCGGGTGGCCTGCTCGCGGATCAGCTCCTCACCGGCCGGCGGGTAGACCTCCCGCCAGTCGGAGATGCGTACCGGCACCGGACGGCGGGCCGGCAGCCGCCGGTCGTAGCGCAGGAAACCGTTCGGGTCAGGCACGAGCCACCTCCTGGGCGACCGCCCGGGGCGCGGGCGGTACCGGCGCGGCCGACGGCACGCTGAGCGCGCTCATCACCGCGTCGTCGACGTCTCGGCCGGCGGCTTCGGCGGCCCGCATGATCTCCATGACCCGGCGGTAGTCCCGGGGCACCACCGCGGTGAACTCCTCCACCGCCTGCGGCCAGCGCTTGAGCAGGTCCTCGGCGACCGCCGAGTCCGTCTCGGCGAAGTGCCGCTGGACCAGCTCGTGCAGCCGGTCGCGTTCCTCGTCGCGCAGCGGCGACAGGTCGACCAGCTCGGCGTTCACCAGCCGCTCGTCGAGCCGGTGCACGAACGCGGTGCCACCGGACATGCCGGCGGCGAAGTTGCGCCCGGTCGGCCCGAGCACCACGACGGTGCCGCCGGTCATGTACTCGCAGCCGTGGTCGCCGAGGCCCTCGACCACCGCGACCGCGCCGGAGTTGCGCACCGCGAACCGCTCCCCCACCCGGCCGCGCAGGTACACCTCGCCGCCGGTGGCGCCGTACAGGATGGTGTTGCCGGCGATGATCTGGTCCTCGGCGCGGCGGCCCGGCGTGGCGTCCACGCCGACGAACGGCGCGTCGGCGTCCGGCCGGACCACGATCCGGCCGCCGGACAGTCCCTTGCCGACGTAGTCGTTGGCGTCGCCGTACAGACGCAGCGTGACCCCGCGCGGCAGGAACGCGCCGAACGACTGGCCGGCGGTGCCGCGCAGCCGGAACTCGATCGTGTCGTCGGGCAGGCCGTCGCCGCCGAATCGGCGGGTCACCTCGCCGCCGAGCATCGCGCCGACGCTGCGGTGCTCGTTGCGGACCTCGACCTCGACCCGGACCGGGGTACCGTCGCGCAGCGCCGGCCCGGCCAGCTCGATGAGCCGGTTGTCCAGCGCCGCGTCGAGGCCGTGGTCCTGGGCGCGTACGCCCCGGCGGGCCGCACCCTCGGGCAGCTCCGGCAGGTGCAGCACGCGGCTCAGGTCGAGCCCGTGGCCCTTCCAGTGGTCGATCGCGCCGGCCACGTCGAGCAGCTCGGTGTGGCCGATCGCCTCGTCGATGCTGCGGAAGCCCAGCTCGGCGAGGTAGCCGCGGACCTCCTCGGCGAGGAACAGGAAGAAGTTCTCCACGAACTCCGGCTTGCCGGTGAAGCGCTCGCGCAGCACCGGGTTCTGGGTGGCGATGCCGACCGGACAGGTGTCCAGGTGGCACACCCGCATCATCACGCAGCCCTCGACGATCAGCGGCGCGGTGGCGAAGCCGAACTCCTCGGCGCCGAGCAGCGCCGCGATCAGCACGTCCCGGCCGGTCTTGAGCTGGCCGTCGACCTGCACGGTGACCCGGTCGCGCAGCTTGTTGAGCAGCAGCGTCTGCTGCGCCTCGGCCAGGCCCATCTCCCACGGGGTGCCGGCGTGCTTGAGCGAGTTGAGCGGGGACGCGCCGGTGCCGCCGTCGTGCCCGGAGATCAGGATGACGTCGGCCTTGAGCTTGGCCACACCCGCCGCGACGGTGCCCACGCCCACCTCGCTGACCAGCTTGACGTGCACCCGGGCGGCCGGGTTGACGCACTTCAGGTCGTGGACGAGCTGGGCCAGGTCCTCGATGGAGTAGATGTCGTGGTGCGGCGGCGGGGAGATCAGGCCGACGCCGGGGGTGGCGTGCCGGGTCCGGGCGATCCACGGCCAGACCTTGTTGCCCGGTAGCTGCCCGCCCTCGCCGGGCTTCGCGCCCTGCGCCATCTTGATCTGCAGGTCGTCGGCGTTGACGAGGTATTCGCTGGTCACGCCGAACCGGCCGCTGGCGATCTGCTTGACCGCGGAGCGGCGCTCCGGGTCGTGCAGCCGCTCGACGTCCTCGCCGCCCTCGCCGGTGTTGGACTTGCCGCCGAGCCGGTTCATCGCGATGGCGAGCGTCTCGTGCGCCTCCGCCGAGATCGACCCGTACGACATGGCGCCGGTGGCGAAGCGCTTGACGATCTCGGAGGCCGGCTCGACCTCGTCCAGCGGCACCGCCGGACGTACGCCGGTGCGCAGCGTGAACAGCCCGCGCAGCGAGCCCGCCTGCGCGGCCAGCTCGTCGACCTTCGCGGTGTACTGCCGGAACACGTCGTACTGGCGGCTGCGGGTGGCGTGCTGGAGCAGGAAGACCGTCTCCGGGTTGAACAGGTGCAGCTCACCCTCGCGGCGCCACTGGTACTCGCCGCCGACCTCCAGCCGGTCGGTGGCCTGCGCGCCCGGCGCCGGCCAGGCCCGCGCGTGCCGGGCCGCCACCTCGGCGTGGATCTCGTTCAGGCCGATGCCGCCGATGGTGCTCGGCGTGCCGCGGAAGTACCTGTGGACCAGGCGGGTGTCCAGGCCGACCGCCTCGAACACCTGCGCGCCGCAGTACGACGACACGGTCGAGATGCCCATCTTCGACATGATCTTCAGGACGCCCTTGCCGAGCGCCTTGACGTAGTTGCGGACCGCCTTCACCCGGTCGACGCCGGCCAGCACGCCGGTGGAGATCATGTCCTCCACCGACTCGAAGGCCAGGTACGGGTTGACCGCCGCCGCGCCGTACCCGATCAGCACCGCCGCGTGGTGCACCTCGCGGCAGTCGCCGGACTCGACGATCAGCGCCACCTGGGTGCGGGTCTGCTCGCGGACCAGGTGCTGGTGCACCGCGGCGGTGAGCAGCAGCGACGGGATCGGCGCCAGGTCGGCGTTGGAGTCCCGGTCGGAGAGCACCAGGATGCGGACGCCGTCCTCGATCGCCTCGGAGACGTGCCGGCAGATCTCGGTCAGCCGGGCCTTGATGCCGGCGCCGCCGTCGCGCAGGCGGTAGAGCCCGGAGACCCGCACCGCCTTGAAGCCGGGCAGGTCGCCGTCCTCGTCGATGGAGAGGATCTTGGCCAGCTCGTCGTTGTCGATCACCGGGTACGGCAGCACGATCTGCCGGCAGCTCGCCGGGCCCGGGTCGAGCAGGTTGCCCTCCGGCCCGATGGTGGACGCCAGGCTGGTCACCAGCTCCTCCCGGATGGCGTCCAGCGGCGGGTTGGTGACCTGCGCGAAGAGCTGATGGAAGTAGTCGTAGAGCAGCCGCGGCCGGGTGGACAGCGGGGCGATCGGCGTGTCCGTGCCCATCGAGCCGATCGGCTCGGCGCCGGTGCGGGCCATCGGGCCGAGCAGGATCTTCAGCTCCTCCTCGGTGTAGCCGAACGTCTGCTGACGGCGGCGTACCGAGTCGTGGGTGTAGACGGTGTGCTCGCGCGGCGGCAGGTCGTCCAGCTCGATCAGGCCGGCGTGCAGCCACTCCTGGTACGGCTGCTCGGCGGCCAGTTCCGTCTTGATCTCGTCGTCGGAGACGATCCGGCCGTTGACGGTGTCGACGAGGAACATCTTGCCGGGCTGGAGCCGGCCCTTGGCGACCACGGTGGCCGGGTCGAGGTCGAGCACGCCCGCCTCGCTGCCGAGCACCACCAGGCCGTCGGCGGTGTGCCACCAGCGGCCCGGGCGCAGGCCGTTGCGGTCCAGCACCGCGCCGACGATCTCGCCGTCGGTGAACGCGACCGACGCCGGGCCGTCCCACGGCTCCATCAGGCTGGCGTGGAAGCGGTAGAACGCGCGCTTGTCGGCGCGCATGTCCGGGTCGTTCTCCCACGCCTCGGGGATCATCATGAGCACCGCGTGCGGCAGGCTCCGCCCGGCCAGGTGCAGCAGTTCCAGCACCTCGTCGAAGTTGGCCGAGTCGGACGCGGCGGGGGTGCACACCGGGAAGACGCGGCGGATGTTGCCCGGGATGCTCGGGCTGCGCAGCAGCGCCTCGCGGGCCTGCATCCAGTTGCGGTTGCCCCGGATCGTGTTGATTTCGCCGTTGTGCGCGATGAACCGGTACGGGTGCGCCAGCGGCCAGGACGGGAACGTGTTCGTGGAGAAGCGCGAGTGCACCAGCGCGATGGCGCTGACCACCCGCTCGTCGGTCAGCTCCGGGTAGAACGCGGGGAGCTGGTCCGGGGTGAGCATGCCCTTCCACACCATGGTGCGGCCGGACAGCGACGGGAAGTACGCCGGTACGCCCCGCTCGGCGGTCTCCCGCTCGACCTGCTTGCGTAGGCAGAACGCCACCCGGTCCAGGTCGAGCCCGGTCAGCGGGGAGCCGGCCGGGCCGGCCGGCGAGCCGGTCAGCCGGTGCGCGGCGACGAACAGCTGCCGGACCCGGGGCATGGCCGCGAGCGCGGTCTCCCCCAGGCCGGACGGGTCGGTCGGCACCTCGCGCCAGCCGAGCACGTCGGCGCCCTCGACCAGTGCGTACTTGTCCACCACCTGGCGGGCGCGGGCCTCGGCCGCGTCGTCGTCGGGCAGGAACACCAGGCCGGTGGCGTACTGGCCGGCCGGGGGCAGCGGGAAGTCGACGGTGGCGCGCAGGAACGCGTCCGGCACCTGGATCATGATGCCGGCGCCGTCCCCGGTGTTGTGCTCCGCGCCCCGGGCTCCCCGGTGGTCCAGCCGGCACAGCGCCCCGAGGCCGTTCGCGACGACCTGGTGCGAGCGCCGCCCGTGCAGGTCGGCCACGAAGGCCACGCCGCAGGCGTCGTGCTCGTACGCGGGGTCGTAGAGCCCGGTCGTCCGCGGGGCCGACTGCGGGCTGTGAGGGTACGGAAAGGCCACCGGGCCTCCTGTCGTCACTCAGGATGGATCATGATGGGGACGACGTCGGCCCTCTGCGGTTTATTGAGTCTACGTTAGGGCTTCCGGCGCAAGGCCAGTTCAGATTGATCACACTTCCAGATGCTGGGACGTGTAGTCTCGCGCGGTGGATCTCGCACGCGCTGACGTACTCGCCCGGTTGGAGCGGTTCTACGACGCGGTGCCCCGCGACGGGGCCCGGACCGAGGATCACGGCGCCCTGGTGCTGTTCGTCCGCGACGGCGCCGGATGGCCGTTCTACGCCCGGCCCCGGCTCGACGCCACCGACGCGCCCACGCTCGCCGACGTGACGGCGGTCCGCGCCCGGCAGCGGGAACTGGGCCTGCCCGAGGCGTTCGAGTGGGTGCACGAGCACCAGCCCGACCTGCTGGCGGTGGCCCGCTCGGCCGGGCTCAGCGTGCTGGAGGCGCCGCTGATGCTGCTGGAACCGGAGCGGCTGCCCGATCCGGGGACGTTCAGTGACGTACCGGTGCGGGTGCTGGACCCCGGCGACCCCGGCTTCGCGGCGGACATCGCGCTGCGCCGGGCGGTCGCGGCGGTCGGCTTCGCCAACGGCGGCACCGCGCGCGGCGACGCCGGATCGGCCGAGCGGGACGCCGCCCTCGCCCAGCTGGACGTGGCCGCGCTGGAGGAGGAGGCGACCCGGGTCGCCGACGGCCGGCGCATCTCGGTGCTCGCCGAGACGCCCGACGAGGGCGCGCTGGCCAGCGGGATGGCGATGCGGGTCGACGACGTGGCGGAGATCGCCGGGGTGGCCACGCTGCCGTCCGCCCGGCAACGCGGCCTGGGCGCGGCGGTGACCGCCACGCTCGCGCGGGAACTGCGCGCCGCCGGCACCGATCTGATCTTCCTGAGCGCCGGCAGCGAGGACATCGCCCGCGTCTACCTGCGGGTCGGGTTCCGCCGGATCGGCACCGCCTGCATCGCCGAGCCCGCCGCCGTCATCTGAGGCCGCACGCCGCGGCGGAGGTCAGGACGGCGGCTGCCAGGCGGCGGCCGCCGCGGCGGCGGTGTTGCGCAGGCGCGGGCTGATCGTGCCCAGCGCCGCGTCCCGGGCGCGCAGCGCCAGACGGCCCCGGGCCTGCAGGACCGCCGACATCCGCCGGGTCTGCCGGACCATCGTGGCCGCGCGGGGGCGGCGCAACCTGTCGTACGCGGTGACCGCATCCGGCAGCCGCGACTCCCGCAGCAGCCCGGCCAGCGTCGCCGCGTCCTCGAACGCCAGGCAGGCGCCCTGCCCGAGGTGCGGCGGCATGGCGTGCGCGGCGTCGCCGAGCAGCACCACGCCGCCCGGGCCGGCCGGGAAGCCGTACGCCTTCGGCAGCGGCCGCAGCTCACGGATCTCCTGCTGGACCACGTCCTCCGGGTCGGTCGCCTCCAGCAACGTGCCGATCGGCGCCGGCCAGCCCGCGAACCAGCGCTTGAGCAGCGCGAGCTGGATCTCCGGCGGCTCCGGCCGGGGCGCGCCGGCGGCGGTGGCGACCCAGTAGACGCCGCCCCGGCGGGAGGCGCCCGCGGTGCCCCGCTCGCCGAGCGAGGCGGCCAGGAAGCGGTAGCCGGCGCCGAGCGTCTCGCCGTGCACCGGCTGGTCGTCGGGCAGCTGCGGGGCCCGGTACCAGGGGATGACGGCCCGCCAGGCGGCGCACCCGGAGCTGACCACGGCGGTCTCCGGGGCGAGGTGCCGGCGGATCTCGCTGTCGGTGCCGTCGGCGGCCACCACCAGGTCCGCCTCGTAGGTGTGCCGGCCGTCGCCCACCGCCGGGCGCTCGCCCGACGCCGCGCGCACCGTCCGCACTGTCACGCCGGTACGCAGTTCGACCCGGTCACCCAGACCGGCGATGAGCGCGTCGTGCAGGTCCTCCCGGTGCACCACCACCGGCATCCGCTCGGCCGGCGTGGACCGGGCCTGCACCAGCCAGTGCCCGTCGGGACGGCGCACGCCGCCGTCGGGCAGCGGGGTGGCGATCGCGTCCAGCCCGTCGCCCAGCCCGAGGGCGCGCAGCGCGCGTACCCCGTTGGGCCAGAGCACCACGGCGGTCGCCTCCGGGCGAACCCGGTCGGCGCGTTCCAGCAGCGTGACCTGCCAGCCCGACCGGGCCAGCACACCGGCCGCCGCCATTCCGCCGAGGCCGGCGCCGACCACCACCGCGCTGCGCATGACTCCCCCGCTCAGCTGTCCCGGTCCGCCGGGCGCCCGCCGTCGGCCCGGCCGGCGTTCGTCCGCTCGGCGTCCGCCCGTTGCGGGTCGTCCTCGGTGGCGTCGCCGTCCGTCCGCTCGGCCGTCGCGCCGTCGTCGTCCGTGCGGCCCGTCGCGGCGGCGTCGGCGGCGGGCTCGGCCCCTGCCGGTTCGTCGTCCGCCGCCGGCTCCGGGGGCAGCTCGCCGGTCTTCCGGTACGCCTCGAACTGTTCCTCGGTCACCACCCGGTAGCCCTCGGGCACGGCCGGCCGGGCGGCGGCCTCCCGGGCGGACAGGTCGACCTGGGAGACGTCGCTCGCCGCTGCGACAGCGGGAGCCGGCTCGCCCACCGGCACCAGGTATTCGCGCGGGCCGCGGACCCGGATGAAGTAGGCGAGCGCGCCGAGGAAGACCAGCGCGGCGGTCCAGACGTTGAGGCGTACGCCGAGGATCAGGTTCGCCTCGTCGGTGCGCATCAGCTCGATCCAGAACCGGCCCGCCGTGTAACCCATCACGTAGAGCGCGAACGCCCGGCCGCGACCGAGCCGCAGCTTGCGGTCGAGGAACAGCACCAGCGCGGCGACGCCGATGTTCCAGAGCGCCTCGTAGAGGAACGTCGGGTGGTAGAGCCCCGGCTGGAGCACCGGGTTGCCGGCGTCGTCGCGCAGCGCGTGACCCGGGTTGTCCGGGTCCATGACGTGCACTTCCAGGCCCCACGGCAGCGTGGTCCGCCCGCCGTACAGCTCGTTGTTGAACCAGTTGCCCAGCCGGCCGACGGCCTGCGCCAGAGGCAGGCCCGGTGCCAGCGCGTCGGCGATCACGGTGAACGGGATGCCGAGCTGCCGCGCGGCGAGCCACGCGCCGACCGCGCCACCGGCCACCGCGCCCCAGATGCCGAGGCCACCCTCCCAGATGTAGAGCGCCTTGATCGGCTCGCCGCCGGCACCGAAGTATTTCTCCGGCGAGGTGATCACGTGGTAGATCCGCGCGCCGATGATGCCCGCCGGCACGGCCCAGACGGCGATGTCGAGCACCGCGCCCGGCGCCACACCGCGGCGGCGCAGCCGGTACTCGGTGACCACGCAGGCCACCACGATGCCGAGGATGATGCAGAGCGCGTACGCCCGGATCGGAACCGGACCGAGCTGCCAGACGGCGGTGCTGGGGCTGGGCATGGCCGCCAGTGGGGTCATCGGGGCGAGGGTCACGGGTGCACACGGTACCGGTGCGGACTGTGTGTGCGGCACCCCGGGCCGCCTGCCGCGCGGGTCGGATGACTTCTGGTTTGCACGGTCGTAGGCTGTTTGTCCATGAGCCCGCTCACCTGGGCGGTCGCCGCTGTCGTCACCGACGCATCAGGCCGGCTGCTGCTCTGCCGCCGGTCCGAGGGGGCCCGGCGCTGGGGCCTGCCGGGCGGGCGGCTGCGTCACGACGAGAGCCCGGCGGACGCCGTCGTCCGGGCGGTCCGCGCCGAGACCGGCTGGGCGGTGGCGCCGGCCGACCTGGTCGGCCTCTACCGGGTCACCGACCCGCAGGCGCCCGCGCCGCCGGCCGGGCGCTGCGGCGGGCGCCCGGACGTTCTGGTGCACGTGTTCCGCGCCGGGCCGGCCGACGTCGAGCCGTCGGGCGAACCGTCGGCCGGGTGCCTGCCGCGGTGGTGGCCGCCGCAGGAACTGCCCGACGTGCTGACCCCCACCACGCGCGCGGCGATCGCGGACGCGCTCGCCGGCCGCGCCGGCGTGCTGCGGCACACGACCGCCGCCGACGCACTCACGCCACCCGGCGACGGACAGCCCGGCGACGGGCCGCCCGCCCCGCCCGGCCAGCGCGCATCCGAGCAGGCCGACAGCAGTAGCCGCTGACCACCCTCCCGCTCACGCGGAACGCACGCGCATGATCGACACCAGTTCGGCGAAGTGGCGGCGTCCTGGCGTCCATGACCACGCCAGCTCGGCGTAATGGAGTCGATCAAGGGCATGGCGAGCCGGCCGTCAGCGAGCGGGGTTGCGGACGCCCTCGGCCAGTTCGGCGCTGAGCTTGCGCAGGGCGGTCAGGCCGGCGGCCTGATCCGGGGCGTCCAGCACGCAGCGGACCAGCGCGCTGCCCACGATCACCGCGTCGGCGTACCCGGCCACGGTGGCGGCCTGCGCACCGGTGCCCACGCCCAGCCCGACGCCGACCGGGATGTCGGTGACCTCGCGCAGCCGGGAGACCAGGATCGGCGCCGCCTCGGAGGTCTGCGCGCGGGCGCCGGTGACGCCCATGATCGCGGTGGCGTAGACGAAGCCGCGGCAGTGCTCGGCGGTCATCCGCAGCCGCGCGTCGGTCGAGGACGGCGAGACCAGGAACGTGCGGTCCAGGCCGTGCGCGTCGGAGGCGGCCAGCCACTCGGCGGCCTCGTCCGGGATCAGGTCCGGGGTGACCAGGCCGGTGCCGCCGGCGGCGGCCATGTCGCGGGCGAACGCGTCCACGCCGTACTGCTCGATCGGGTTCCAGTAGGTCATGGTGACCACGCTCGCCCCGGTCGCGGCGACCGCCTCGACCACGCGCAGCGCGTCCGCGACGCGGACACCGCCAGCCAGCGCGATGTCGCTCGCCTTCTGGATGACCGGGCCGTCCATCACCGGGTCGGAGTACGGGATCTCCACCTCGATGACGTCCACGCCCGCCTCGACCATGGCCTTCATGGCGGCGATGCTGCCCTCGACGGTCGGGAAGCCCGCCGGCATGCAGCCGACCAGCACCGCCCGCCCGTCCGCCCGCGCCTTGTCGAAGGCGACCCCGATGCGGCTCACGCTGTCACTCCTTGTCGAGGATGCCGAAGTACGCGCCGGCGGTGTGCACGTCCTTGTCGCCCCGCCCGGACAGGTTGACCACGATCACCGGCTCCCGGCCCAGCTCCTCGGCGAGCCGGGGCGCGACGGCGCGGGCACCGGCGAGCGCGTGCGCGCTCTCGATCGCCGGGATGATCCCCTCGGTGCGGCAGAGCAGCTCGAACGCGGCCATCGCGTCGGCGTCGTCCACCGGCAGGTAGGTGGCCCGGCCGGTGTCGTGCAGCCAGGCGTGCTCCGGGCCGACGCCCGGGTAGTCCAGGCCGGCCGAGATCGAGTGCGACTCGATGGTCTGCCCGTCGGCGTCCTGGAGGACGTACGTGCGGGTGCCGTGCAGCACGCCGGACGAGCCGCCGGTGATGCTGGCGGCGTGCCGCCCGGTGTCGACGCCCTCGCCGCCGGCCTCGAAGCCGTAGAGCCGCACGCCGGCGTCCGGCACGAACGCGTGGAAGATGCCCAGCGCGTTGGAGCCGCCGCCGACGCAGGCCGCGACCGCGTCCGGCAGCGCGCCGGTCAGGTCCAGGCACTGCCGGCGCGCCTCCTCGCCGATGCCGCGCACGAAGTCGCGGACCATCTCCGGGAACGGGTGCGGCCCCGCGGCGGTGCCGATCAGGTAGTGGGTGTCCTCGACGTTGGCGACCCAGTCCCGCATCGCCTCGTTCATCGCGTCCTTGAGCGTGCGCGAGCCGGTGGTCACCGGGACGACTGTGGCGCCGAGCATCCGCATCCGCGCCACGTTCAGCGCCTGCCGCTCGGTGTCCACCTGGCCCATGTAGACCACGCATTCCAGGTCGAACAGGGCGGCGGCGGTGGCGGTGGCGACGCCGTGCTGGCCGGCGCCGGTCTCCGCGATGACCCGCCGCTTGCCCATCCGCTTGGTGAGCAGCGCCTGGCCCAGCACGTTGCGGACCTTGTGCGCACCGGTGTGGTTGAGGTCCTCGCGCTTGAGCAGGACCCGCGCGCCGATCTGCGCGGAGAACCGCCGGGCCTCGTAGAGCAGCGAGGGCGTGCCGGCGTAGTCGCGCAGCAGCGCGTCGAACTCGGCGAGGAAGTCCTCGTCGCCCATCGCCTTCCGGTACGCCGCGTCCAGCTCGTCGAGCGCGGCGACGAGCGCCTCGGGGACGAACCGGCCGCCGAACCGGCCGAAGTGACCGGCGGAGTCGGGGACCGGGCCGGTTGCGGGTGCGGCGCTCATCGCGGGCGTCCTCTCGGGTCGGGTGCCCGGCGGCTCAGCGCACCGGGCGGGGCGTGGCCGGGTGGTTACCGGCGTTGACCAGCTCGGCCACCGCTTCGCGCGGGCTCTTCTGGGTGACCAGGCCCTCGCCCACCAGCACGGCGTCGGCGCCGGCGGAGGCGTACCGGATCAGGTCGTGCGGACCGCGCACCCCGGACTCGGCGATCTTGACGACGCTGCTCGGCAGGCCGGGCGCGATCCGCTCGAACACCGAGCGGTCGACCTCCAGGGTACGCAGGTCGCGGGCGTTCACGCCGATGACCTGCGCGCCGGCCTCCAGGGCGCGGTCCGCCTCCTCCTCGGTGTGCACCTCGACCAGCGCGGTCATGCCGAGCGACTCGATCCGCTCCAGCAGCCCGACCAGCGCGTTCTGCTCCAGCGCGGCGACGATCAGCAGCACCAGGTCGGCGCCGTGCGCGCGGGCCTCGTGCACCTGGTAGCTGGAGACCACGAAGTCCTTGCGCAGCACCGGCACGTTCACCGCGGCCCGCACGGCGGCCAGGTCGTCGAGCGACCCGCCGAACCAGCGGCCCTCGGTGAGCACGCTGATCGCCCGCGCGCCACCTGCCGCGTAGTCACCGGCCAGGTCGGCCGGGTCGGCGATCTCGGCCAGCCGCCCCTTGGACGGCGACGAGCGCTTCACCTCGGCGATCACCGCGACGCCGGGGCGGCGCAGGGCCGCGTACGCGTCGAGCGGTGGCGGCGCCGCGGCGGCCAGCTCCCGGATCCGCTCCAGCGGAACCTGCTCCTGGCGCCGGGCGACGTCCTCCCGCACGCCGGCCAGGATCTCGTCGAGCACCCCTGCGGACGGCGCCGCTCCGGCGTCGTCCCCCTCCGCGTGCGCATGCTCAGCAGTCACCAACGGACTCCCCTCTCCGGGCGTCATGGGCCGATGCTAGGGGGCGCCACCTGGCGACGAGTGCCGGGGGGTATGGCGCACCTCACGACATGGGCTGTGGCATGATGGCCGACTTCCGGTGAACGCCATGTCACGCAGCGCCACCGCTGGCATCGACCGTCACCCATCCCCTATCTCACCACGATCGTTCCGGGCCCGCAGGACGGGTTCCGGCGATGGGCTGTGACCAAGCTCAAGGACCTCCGGCCCTGCCCAGGTCGTCCCCGGTGCGGCAGCGTTGACCTGTGCTTCACGGCGGCGAAACGTCCGCCCGGAAGCATCGTCGTCGGGCACACTCGACGCCGGCGGCTGCCGACCGTCGCCAACGATCTCGTATGGGGTGACCATGAGCGCCAACGGGCCGACCCAGACCATCGGCTTGACCACCATCTCCCGTACCGTCGCCTCCCTCGCCGTCGGCGTGGTGGACACGCTCGAACGCGCGGTGGCCGGCGACGGCCGGATGCGTACCGCCCGCGGCAACGCCTGGGAGGCGGTCTGCGCCGACCGGGCCCGCGCCGCGCAGCGCCGCGAGCTGGAGCGGCTGGTGGCCGAGCTGGCCGCCGCGCGGGCCGCGGCCCGGCAGCGGCGCGACGCCCGCGAGGCGCAGCCGGTCAGCTGACCGTCGGGTCCTCGCCCCGGTCCAGCGCGTCCCACGCGTCCCGGGTGCCACGTTCGACCGCCGGCCGGCCGGGCTCGTCCGCCGGAGCGGACCGCCGCTCGTACCGGGCGCCCATCGCCGGCCAGCCGTCCCCGCGCAGGGCGGTGAACGCGCCGCCGGCCGCCAAGGCCAGGCCGCCGGCGAGCACCAGCGCCGGCCACTGCCGGCTCACCCCGGCCTCGGTCAGGCCGATCCCGCCGCCGACCGCCACCGCCAGGCCGACGCCGGCCAGCAGCACACCCAGCAGCCGGCGCAGCCGGCCCCGGGTGGCGAGCACCGCGCCGCCGCCTGCCAGTCCCACGTAGGTGAGCGCCAGCACCCACGGCAGCAGCTCCGTACCGGTGCGCTCGGCCCGCCCGGACGGCAGCGACCCCCGGGCGGTCGCCTCCACCGCCCAGGTCCGGGTCACCGCCCAGCAGGCCAGGCCCGCGCCGGCCAGGCAGAGGAGCACCGCGTACGCGAGTTCGCGCCGCCCGCGGGCCGCCGGCGCGGTGGTGCCGGGCGCGCTCACCGGGCGGCCCGCAGCGTCTCGGCGGCCGCGATGGCGGCGAGCACGGCGGCGGCCTTGCTGCGCGTCTCCCGGTCCTCGGCGGCGGGGTCGGAATCGGCCACGATCCCGGCGCCGGCCTGCACGTAGGCGCGGCCGTCACGGATCAGCGCGGTACGGATCGCGATGGCCATGTCCAGGTCGCCACCGAAGGCGAAGTAGCCGACGGTGCCGCCGTAGACGCCGCGCCGGACCGGCTCCAGCTCCTCGATGATCTCCATGGCCCGCACCTTGGGCGCGCCGCTGAGCGTCCCGGCCGGGAACGTCGCGGCCAGCGCGTCGAACGCGGTGCGGTCGTCGCGCAGCTCCCCGACGACAGTGGAGACGATGTGCATGACGTGGCTGTAACGCTCGATGGTGGCGAACTCGGGCACCTCGACGGTGCCCGGCCGGCACACCCGGCCCAGGTCGTTGCGGCCCAGGTCGACGAGCATCACGTGCTCGGCGCGTTCCTTGGGGTCGGCGAGCAGCTCGGCGGCGAGCTTGGCGTCGCCGTCCGGGGAGCCGCCGCGCGGGCGGGTGCCGGCGATCGGGTGCAGCAGGGCCCGCCGCCGCCCGTCCGGGCCGGCGCTGACCTTGAGGTGCGCCTCCGGCGACGAGCCGACGATGTCGAAGCCGTCGAAGCGCAGCAGGTACATGTACGGGCTGGGGTTGGTGGTGCGCAGCACCCGGTAGACGTCGAGCGGGTCGGCGTCGGTGGGGCGCTCGAAGCGCTGGCTGAGCACGATCTGGAAGCACTCGCCGGCCCGGATCGCCTCCTTGGCCGTCTCCACCGCCTTCGGGTAGCCGCCCTCGGGGGTGCGGCTGACCACCTCACCGACGCCGGGCCGGTCCACTGTCGAGACCATGGGCGGAATCGGTCGGGACAGCGCGCTGGTCATCGCGTCGAGGCGGCCGACGGCGTGGTGGTACGCGGCCTCCACCAGCTCCGCCCGGTCGGGGTCGTCGAGCGGCGGCAGCACCGCGTTGGCGACCAGGATCGCGGAGCCCTCGTAGTGGTCGAGGACCACCAGGTCGGTCGCGAGCATCATGCCCAGCTCGGGTACGTCCAGCTCGTCCTCGGTCAGCTCGGGCAGGCGCTCGAAGCGGCGGACCAGGTCGTAGGCGAGGTAGCCGACCAGGCCACCGGTCAGCGGCGGCATGTCACCGGCCGGATCCCAGCCCGGCCCGGCGAGCGCGGCGACCGTCTCACGCAGCACGGTGACCGGGTCGCCGCCGGTGGGCACCCCGGCGGGCGGGGTGCCGGTCCAGCTCGCCGCGCCGTCGCGCTCGGTCAGCGTGGCGCTGCTGCGGACGCCGATGAACGAGTAGCGCGACCAGGCGGTGCCGGCCGAGCCGACGCCCTGCTCCGCGGACTCCAGCAGGAACGTGCCGGGACCACCGGCCAGCTTGCGGTAGACCCCGACCGGCGTCTCCGCGTCGGCGAGCAGCCGCCGGGTCACCGGTACGACCCGCCAGCGGGCGGCCAGGCCGGCGAAGGTGGACCGGTCCGGGCTGACGGTGCCGTCGGTCACGGGGTCACCTCCGGGGAGCTGACCGGCAGTTCGGTGAAGAAGCAGGTGCGCTGCCCGGTGTGGCAGGCCGCGCCGACCTGCTCCACGCTGACCAGCAGCGCGTCGCCGTCGCAGTCGAGCGCCACCGAGCGCACGTACTGGTGGTTGCCGGAGGTGGCGCCCTTGACCCAGTACTCGCCGCGGCTGCGCGACCAGTAGGTGGCCCGGCCGGTGGTGAGCGTGCGGTGCAGCGCCTCGTCGTCCATCCAGGCGACCATCAGCACCTCGCCCGTGTCGTGGGCGCGGACCACGGCGGCGACCAGGCCGTCCGGGGTGCGGCGGAGCTTCGCCGCGATGGCCGGGTCGAGCCGGGACGGCCGGGCCGGGCCGGGAGTGGGGGCGCCGGTCAGCGGCGCGTCAGGGGCGGGCACGGTTGACCATTCTCCCGCACGCGGCCCGGGGACCGCCGACGTGTCCCGGGAGGCGGGCGTCACCGGCCCCAGCGCCCGGCCCAGCTGGGCGAGGTAGCGCTCCACCCGGCCGTCGGCGAGCGCCTCGGCCAGGTCCGCGCCGTGGGTGGCGGCGATCTCGTCGGCGTACGGGCGGATCAGCGGGAGGATGCCGGTGACCAGCCGTCCCGCGGCGGCGCCGACCTCGGCCGGGTCGCCGGGGCGCGAGCCGAGGCAGAGCAGCATGTCGTCGCGGTAGCCGGGCGGGGCGACCGGCAGGTCCAGCGCGGCGGTCAGGGCGGCCCGGCGGGACACCACTCGCACCGACGGGTTGGCCGGCCGCAGCACCGAGGGGCAGAGCCGGGCCAGGTCGGCCGCGGCGAGCCGGACCCCGGCCGGGTCGTCGGCGACGCGGGCCGCGGCGACCTTGCCCAGCGTCGCGATCAGCTCCTCCAGGCGCGGCTCGTCGGCGGGCTGGCAGAGCACCGGCAGGTCGATCCGGCGGCGCCATTCCGGCGCGGCCCAGAGCAGCCGGGCGGGCGCGGTGACCGGGAGCCCGAACGCCCAGTCGGCGGGCTGGCCCAGGCGGCGCACCCAGGAGCGGATGTCGCGGGCGGCCACCGACACGTGCACCAGGCGACCGGCGAACTCGGCCAGGTACGCCCGCCGGGCCGCGTACGGGGTGCCGCGGCGGGACGTGGGCTGCCGGGCGCCGGCGGCGGCGCGTCCGTCGTCGGCGGCGACGAGCACGTCCACGTCGACGTCGCTGTGCTCGGTGGCGGCCCGCCGGGCGTGGCTGCCGCGCAGCATGATCCCGACGACCGGCCGGTCCGCGACCTGCCGGAGTCGGGCGGCCCAGTCGTCGAGGAACCCGGTTTCGGGCAACGGAGCTGGACCCACGGCGTCATGGTGCCGAGATCCGATCTTCCGGTGCCGGACTCCCTGTCCGCCATCGGGCGCGGTCAGCCCGACTCCTCCTCCGCCCGGCGGTACGCGTCGATCTTGTGCTCGAGGACCTTCAGGTCCTCCTCCAGCTCGGCCATCCGGGCCAGCACCCGGGCGCGGTGCGCCTCGAACAGCGCCCGCCGCGCGCCGAGCGTGCTGTCCCCGTGCCGGGCCAGCTCGGCGTAGCGGCGCATGTCGCGCACCGGCATCCCGGTCCGCCGCAGCCGGGTGAGCAGGAACAGCCAGTTGACGTCGGACTCGGTGTAGCGCCGCCGGCCGGACGAGTCCCGCCCGACGCGGCCCACCAGGCCCTCCTGCTCGTACCAGCGCAGCGTGTAGGTGGTCAGGCCGACCCGTTCCGCCGCCTCACCCACGGTGAGGCTCGTATCCCGCGTGCTGATGTCCACGCCCTCCAGGCTTCCAGTTCGAGCGCACTCGAAGTCAAGTCCCTCATTGCCCTGGAGACGGAATTCACCTACCGTTGAGTTCAACGGGTGATGAATTGACGGAGGCGAGCATGGACGACGCGGTGTCGGTCCGCGAGCTGGTGGTCGACCGGGGCGGGCGGCGGGTGCTGCACGGCATCAGCTGCGTGGTGCCCCGGGGCACGGTGACCGGGCTGCTCGGGCCCAGCGGCAGTGGCAAGACCACGCTGATGCGCGCGGTGGTCGGCGTGCAGACGGTCGGCTCCGGCGCCGTCGACGTGCTCGGCCGCCCGGCCGGCTCGGCCGACCTGCGCCGCCGGGTGGGCTACCTGACCCAGGCGCCGAGCGTCTACGCCGACCTGACGGTGCGGGAGAACGCCCGCTACTTCGCGGCGCTCCAGGGCCGGGGCCGCGCCGAGGCCGACCGCGCGGTGGCCGACGTCGGCCTCGGCAAGGCGGCCGACCAGCTCGTCGGCACGCTCTCCGGCGGCCAGCGCAGCCGCGCCTCGCTCGCCTGCGCGCTCGTCGGCGAACCGGAGCTGGTCGTCCTCGACGAACCCACTGTCGGCCAGGACCCGGTGCTGCGGGCCGACCTGTGGGCCCGGTTCCACGCGATGGCCGCGAACGGCACCACGCTGCTGGTGTCCAGCCACGTGATGGACGAGGCCGCCCGCTGCGACCGGCTGCTGCTGATCCGCGAGGGCCGGCTGGTCGCCGACGACACCCCGGCCGCGGTCCGCGCCGCCACCGGGACCGACGACCTGGAAGAGGCGTTCCTGCGCCTGATCCGCGACGCCGAGGGAGAGGCGCGATGAACGGACGGATCCTGGCCGCCACCACCGGGCGCATCCTGCGCCAGCTCCGCCACGACCGGCGGACCGTGGCGCTGCTCGTCGTGGTGCCGTCGGTGCTGCTCACGCTCGTCTACTACATGTACGTCGACCAGCCCGCCCCGCCCGGCGGGCCCAGTACGTTCGACCGGGTGGCCCTGATCATGCTGGGCTTCTTCCCGTTCATCATCATGTTCCTCGTGACCAGCATCGCCATGCTCCGCGAGCGCACCACTGGAACGCTGGAGCGCCTGCTCACCACGCCGCTGGGCAAGCTCGACCTGCTGTTCGGGTACGGCATCGCGTTCGGCCTGGCCGGGGTGCTCCAGTCCACTGTCGCCTCGGTCGTCGCGTACCGGGTGTTCGGGCTGGAGACCGCGGGCAGCGCGTGGCTGGTCGTGCTGATCGCCGGGGTGAACGCGGTGCTCGCGGTGGCGCTCGGGTTGTTCTGCTCGGCGTTCGCCCGCACCGAGTTCCAGGCGGTCCAGTTCATGCCGGTGGTGGTGGCGCCGCAACTGCTGCTGTGCGGCCTGTTCGTGCCGCGCGACCAGATGGCCGGCTGGCTCCAGGCGATCAGCGACGCGCTGCCGCTGTCGTACGCGGTCGAGGCGTTGCAGGAGGTCGGCGCGCACGCCGAACCGACCGGGACGATGTGGCGGGACGTGGCGGTCGTGGCCGGGGCGGCGGTGGCGGCGCTGGTGCTGGCCGCCGCGACGCTGCGCCGGCGCAGCGGGTGAACGCGCGGCGCACCGGGCGGCGGCCCGGCACCCCGGACACCCGCGAGGCGATCCTCGCCGCGGCCCGGGAGGCGTTCGCCGAGCGCGGGTTCGACGCCGCGTCCATCCGGGCCATCGCCGCCGCGGCCGGAGTGGACCCGGCGCTCGTGCACCACTACTTCGGCGGCAAGGAGGAGCTGTTCCGGGCCGCGACGGCGTTCCCCGCCGACCCGGGACGGCTGCTGCCGGCGGTGCTCGCCGGCGGCCCGGACGCGCTCGGCGAGCGGATGGTCCGGGTGTTCCTGGAGGTCTGGGACTCCCCCACCGGCACCGCCGCGGTGGCGCTGCTGCGCTCGGCCGTCAGCAACGACTGGACCGCGCGCCTGCTGCGCGAGTTCCTGGTCACGCAGGTGCTGCGGCGGGTGCTCGACCAGCTCGACGTCGACCCGGCCCAGCGCGCGCTGCGCGGCGGCCTGGTCGCCACGCAGCTCGCCGGGCTGGCCATGATGCGATACGTGCTCCGCCTCGACGCCGTCGCCACCGCCGAGCCGGCGACGCTGGTGGCAGCCATCGGCCCGACGGTCCAGCGGTACCTCACCGGCGACATCACCTGAGCCGGGCGCGCCGGCCGGCTCAGGCGGCGGCGCGGGGGCAGAGCATCGGGTGCAGCAGGCGGGACAGCTCCGCCACGTCGGCGACCGGCCGGGGGAAGGCGAGCCGGGCCCGCCGGGTCGCGCCGGGGCGTCCGTGCGCGACCAGCAGGCCGTACCTGTCGATCCGGACCACCCGCGGCACCTGGTCGCCGGGCAGGTCCAGCCGCCGCCGCAGATAGTCGCCGACCTGCTCGGCGTGGTGGTCGGCCAGGTCCGCGAGGAGGTCGGCCTCGACCGGGTGCAGCGGATCCGGCTCGGCCTCCGCGTACGCCTCGGGGTCGACCCGGCGCACGCGCCCGGCGCGTTCCCAGCGGGCCTCGGCCACCTCGAAGCGGTGCAGGTGGAACCGGCTGCCCACGTCGAGCAGGTCGCCGGTCGGGTCGGTGGCGGCGAAGTCGACTGCCGCGTCGCGGGCCTCGTCGCCGTCCAGCCGCGTCGCCCAGCCGGAGACCCAGGCCCGGCCGAGCGAGGGCGCCCCGGCCGCGGGCGGCAGGTCGAGCACGTCGAGCACGGTGGCCACGTCGGCGTCGCCCGCCGGCGGCACGAGCGCCGCGGCGAGGTCACTGACCACGGGTACGAGCAGCAGCACCCGCCCGTCCGGGTCGACGGCGTGCCGGACCTGGTGCGGGCCGGGGTGCCGGGCCAGGTGGACGAGGGCGGGCAACCGGCCCGCGACAAGGGTTCGCACGATCTCCGCCGGGCTGGGCCGCATGATCCCGACCTCCTCAAGATAGGTTAGGCTTACCTAAGAAGCAGGCTAGACGATCGGAGACGTCGACGTGAACCACCCCCGGCCCAAGGCACGGCTCTCCCGCGCCCTCGGAATCCCGCTGACCCGCAAGTGCGTGCGGTACTTCGAGCGGCGCCCCTATCCCCCGGGCGTGCACGGCCGGTCCCGCCGCACCACCTCCGACTACCAGGTGCGGCTGCTGGAGAAGCAGCGGCTGCGCCACCAGTACAACGTCAGCGAGGCCCAGCTGCGCCGCCTGTTCGACGAGGCCGCCCGGGGCTCCGGCAAGACCGGCGAGACGCTGGTCGCGCTGCTGGAGCGGCGCCTCGACGCGGTGGTGCTGCGGGCCGGGCTGGCGCGCAGCGTCTACCAGGCCCGCCAGCTCGTCGCACACGGCCACATCACCGTCGACGGACGCAAGGTCGACCGGCCGTCGTACCGGCTGCGTCCCGGCCAGGTGGTCGGCGTGCGCGAGCGCAGCCGCGCGCTGCCGCCGTTCCAGCTCGCCGCCACCGGGGCGCACGCCGACGCGCAGCCGCGGCCGTACCTGTCGGCGCAGCCGGCCGAGCTGCGCGCCACGCTGGTACGCGAACCGGCCCGGCACGAGGTGCCGGTGGTCTGCGACGAGCAGCTGGTGGTGGAGTTCTACTCCCGCTGACCGGTCACCGGGTCTGCTCCAGCCCTGGTGGACCCGCCAAGATCAGCGGGTCTGCTCCAGCCAGGAGGCGTACAGCAGGGCATACACCGAGTCGACGTCGCGGACCAGCTCGTCGTGCGGGCCGCGCTGCACGATCCGGCCCCGGTCCACCACGATCACCTCGTCCGCCGCCTGCGCGGTGGACAGCCGGTGCGCGATGGCGAGCGTGGTCCGGCCCCGGGTCACCGCGTCGAGCGTCCGTTGCAGGCGGACCTCGGTGGCCGGGTCGACAGCACTCGTCGCCTCGTCGAGCACCAGCAGGTCCGGGTCCGCGACGTACGCCCGGGCCAGCGCCACGAGCTGCCGCTCGCCGACGCTCAGCGCCTCCCCGCGCTCGCCGACCGGCGTGTCCAGCCCGGACGGCAGCCCGTCCAGCCAGTCGGAGAGGCCCAGCTCGGCGAAGGCGGCGGTGAGCCGCTCGTCGGTCAGGTCGGGGCGGGCGAAGCGGACGTTCTCCCCGACCGTGGCGTCGAACAGGAAGCCGTCCTGCGGCACCATGACCACCCGGGAGCGCAGCGAGTCGAAGCGCACCTGCCGCAGGTCGACGCCGGAGAGCAGCACCGCGCCCTCGGTCGGGTCCATCAGGCGGGTGAGCAGCTTGGCGAACGTGGTCTTGCCGCTCCCGGTCTCGCCCACCACCGCCACCCGGCTCTTCGCCGGGATGTCCAGCGTCACGTCGTGCAGCACCGGCGGCCCGCCCGGGTAGGCGAACGTCACGCCGGCGAACCGGGCGTCCAGCGGCCCGGGTGGCAGGTTCCGGCCCTGCTCGCCCGGGTCGGCGACGTCCGGGGAGACGTCCAGCACGTCCAGCACCCGGCGCCAGCCGGCGATCGCGTTCTGCGCCTCGTTGAGCACCTCGGTGGCGATCTGCACCGGCTGGATGAACAGCGTGACCAGGAACAGGAACGCGGTGAGCTGGCCGATCGACAGCGTGCCGTCGACACCCAGGCTGACCCCGACCACGACCACGCCGGCCAGCGCCAGCCCGGCCGCCAGTTCGCCCACCGAGCTGCCCATGATGCTGATCCGGATGGCCCGCTGCTGGGCCACCCGCTGCCCGTCGATGGCCGTGTCCAGCCGCCGCGCGGTGCGCCCGGCGATGCCGTACGCCCGGATCACCGGCGCGCCCACCACGCTCTCGCCGATCGCGCCGAGCAGCGTGCCGGTGCGCTGCCGCACCAGCCCGTACGCCCCGGCGAGGCGGCGCTGCAACTGCCGGATCACCAGCACCGCGGGCGCGAACGCGACGAGCACCACGAGCGTCAACTGCCAGGAGTACGCGAGCATCACGGCGGTCGTCACCAGCAGCTGGCCCAGGTTGACGATCAGGATCACGCCGCCCCACTGGAGGAACTGGGTGATCTGGTCGACGTCGCTGGTGACCCGGGAGACGAGCGAGCCGCGCCGCTCGGACTGCTGGTGCAGCATGGACAGGTCGTGCACGTGCCGGAACGCCCGGGTGCGCACCCCGGCCAGCGCGGTCTCGCTGACCGTGAACAGGCGGCGCATCATCAGGTAACCGCAGGCGGTGGTGACCACCAGCACCCCGGCGGTGATCGCCACGGTGAGCGAGATGACGTTCAGGTCGAGCCCGCCGACGATGCCGTGGTCGATGCCGCGCTGCACCGCCACCGGCACGGCGACCCGGCCGATCATGTAGACCAGTGCCAGCGCCAGCGTGCCGGCGAGGCCGGTGCGCAGCTCCGGGGAGAGCGCCAGGCCGCGCCGCAGCGTCCGCCAGGTCGACTCGGTGGCCTCTGTGGTCTCGGTGCTCTCCCCCGTGGCCGTACTCACCGCTCCACCTCCAGGCCCGAGGTCAACGGGGTGACCTCGTCGTACGTCCGATTCTGCTCGCGTTCCTGCTCGGCCTGCTCGTACGCGGTGACCAGGTCGGCGTAGCCGGGCACGGTGGCCAGCAGCTCGGTGTGGGTGCCGCGGGCGACCACCCGGCCCTGCTCCACGTAGATCACCTCGTCGGCGAGCGCGATGGTGGCCCGGCGGTACGCCACCACCAGGATCGACGCCGGGGCGCCGCCGTCGGTGGGCGCGCGCAGCCCGGCCAGGATGGCCGCCTCGACCCGCGGGTCGACGGCGCTGGTGGCGTCGTCGAGCACCAGCAGCCGGGGCCGCCCGGCGAGCGCCCGGGCCAGCGTGAGCCGCTGGCGCTGACCGCCGGACAGCGACGTGCCCCGCTCGCCGACCATGGTGTCCAGCCCGTCCGGCAGCGCGGCCACGAAACCGTCCGCCTCGGCCAGCCGCAGCGCCGCCCACACCTCGTCGTCGCCGATGCCGGCCCGGTCGAGCGCGATGTTGGCCCGGACCGTGTCGTCGAAGACGAACGGCACCTGCGCCACCAGCGCCACGTTGCCGGCGAGCGAGGCGGCGGTCAGCTCCCGCACGTCCACGCCGTCCAGCGTGACCCGTCCGGCGCCCGGATCGACCAGGCGCACGGCGAGCGAGGCGATCGTCGACTTGCCCGCGCCGGTGGGGCCGACCAGCGCGACCGTCTTCCCGGCCGGCACGGTGAACGTCACCTCGCCGAGCACCTTGGCACCGGGCAGGTGCGCCTCGGCCGGCTCGTACGCGAAGTGCACGTCGTCGAAGCCGAGCGTGGCCGGCTCGCGGGTGGCCGGGTCGAGTGTCCTCGTGCCGTACGGCATCTCGCCTGTCGCGTCGAGCACCCGGCGGACCCGGTCCCAGCCGGCGACGCTGCGCGGCAGTTCGGCCAGCACCCAGCCGATGGCGCGTACCGGGAAGGCCAGCACGGTGAACAGGAACGCGACGCTGACCAGCTCGGTCACGCTGATCGCGCCCTGCCGGTACCGGATCGCGCCGACCACCAGCACGGCGAGCGTGCCGAGGCTGGGCAGCGTCTCCAGCATCGGGTCGAACACGCCGCGCAGCCGGCCGACCGAGATCAGCGCGTCGCGCAGTTCACCGGCGCGGGACGCGAAGCGGGCCGTCTCCTGGGCCTCGCGGCCCATCGTCTTGACCACCAGCGCGCCGTCGAAGCTCTCGTGCGCGATGCCGCTGACCTCGGCCCGCAGCCGCTGCGCCCGGGCCTGCCGGGGCGCCATCCGGCGGGAGTAGACGACGTTGAGCGCGAACAGCGCGGGGAACACCGCGAGGCCGACCAGGGCCAGCGCCCAGTCGGTGAAGAACAGCGAGGCCACCGCGCCGACGAGCATCACCAGCGTGCCGACCGCGAACGGCAGTGGGGCGATCGGGTACCAGGCCGCCTCCACGTCGGAGTTGGCGTTGGACAGCAGCGTGCCGGTGGAGTTGCGGTGGTGCCAGGAGAGCGGCAGGTCCAGGTAGCGGCGGGTGACCCGGCGGCGGTAGGCGGCCTGGAGCCGGTACTGCATGTAACCGGCGCCGAGCCGGCGGCCGAAGATGCCGACGACCCGCAGCACGCTGATGCCGAACAGCGCCGCCGCGGCGAGCGCCAGCGCCCCGCTCGCCACCTCGCCGCGCTCCACGGCCGGCACGACCACGTCGCCGACCACCGCGCCGACCACGTACGCGCTCGCGATCACCAGGAGGCCGAACAGCACGCTGCCGCTGACCGCGACCGCGAAGATCCGTGGCTGTTCCCGGATGGCCCGGCCGAGCACCCGTAGCCCCCTGCCGAGCACGTCCCGACTTGTCCCGCTCGCCACGCTCTCCCCCGCCGTAAGCCGCAGTTTTCTCCCCCATCCTTACCGCTCGCCGCCAGCTTCGCCGACCCGGCCGGGATATGTCCGCCGTCACGTTGCGCCGGACCTGGGCGGACCACGGGGCGGGACACTCCGGCCCGCCGCCGTGCCGGGCGTGGCGCGCCGATCGGCCGGGACGGGCCTACGATCGGGCCATGCCGCGGTACGCCCGAGCGGAGCGCGAGGCGCTCGCCGACCTGATGCTGGAACTGGGACCGGACGCACCGACTGTGAACGAGGGGTGGTCGACCCGTGACCTGGCGGCGCACCTGCTGGTGCGGGAGCGCCGGCCGGACGCGGCGGGCGGGATCCTGCTGCCGCCGCTGCGCGGCTACGGCGAGTCGGTCCGCAGGCGGATCGCCGCCGGGCCGTACGCCGACCTGATCGCCCGGGTGCGCCGGCCCCCGGTGTGGAGCCCGGTGAGCAACCCGCTCACCGACGAGCTGGCGAACGGGATGGAGTTCTTCATCCACCACGAGGACGTGCGGCGCGCCCGCCCGGGCTGGCACCCGCGTGACCTGCCGGCCGCGCAGCAGGCGGTGCTGTGGAAGCGGGTGTCCCTGCTGGCCCGGATGGCGCTGCGGCGGTTCCCGGCCGAGGTGCTGGTGCAGGCCCCGGGGTACGGCGAACTGCGGGCCGGCGCCGGCGGCGAACGGCTGCGGGTGGTGGGTGCGCCGGGCGAGCTGGTGCTGTTCCTCACCGGCCGGCAGCGGGTGGCCCGGGTCCAGGTGGACGGTCCGGCCGACCGCGCCGAGCGCCTGCGCACGGCCGAGCTGGGACTCTGACCGAGGGTGTGCAGCCGGCCGCTCGCACACTGTGGAAAGTGGACGGACCGACTTCGATAACGGTTACGTACTCCCGTACGCTCCTGCGCGGCAGCCCCACCCCGCGGGGCGGCGGACAGGGGACGACGATGCGCGACTTCGCCCTCTCGGCACTGCACGAGCCGCCCTTTCCCTCCCGGCGTCACCCCGCCGTCGACCAGGTGGCCGCGGAGAGCGCCGCCTGGGTACGAGACTTCGGCCTGGTGAAGGACCAGGCCGGGCGCCGGCGCCTGGAAGGCGCGCACGCCGCGGAGCTGGCCGCACGCGCCTGCCCCGAGGCGTCGGCGCCCGGGCTGCGGATGCTCACCGACCTGATCAACTGGCTGTTCGTGGTGGACGACGCCTGCGACGACGACGGGCTCGGCGCGACGCCCACGCTGCTGGCACCCACGCTTGCCGCGCTGCTGGCGGTGCTCGACCAGCACGGCGACCCGGAGGCGCCCGCACCCACCGACGGCGGTGCGATCGCCCTCGCGCTGCACGACCTGTGCCGCCGGGCCCGCGACCGGGGCCGGCCGGCTCACCTGCTGCGCCTGGTCAGTCAGTTGCGGGAGTACCTGCTGGCGCTGCTCTGGGAGGCCGCCAACCGGGAGCGCCACCGGGTGCCGGGGGTGGCCGAGTACACGCAGATGCGCCGCCACACCGGCGGCGTACGCCCCAGCTTCACGGTGACCGACCTGGCCCGCCCGTCCGCGCCCCGGGCCGACCAGCGGGTCGCGCCGGCGCTCACCGCGCTGGACGCGCTGGCCACGGACCTGGTCTGCTGGTGCAACGACCTGTTCTCCTACGGCAAGGAGCGCGGCGCCGCCCCGGAGGCGCACAACCTGGTCACCACGATCGCGGGCGAGACCGGTGGGGACGAGACGTCGGCGCTGTACGCGGCGGCGGACCGGTTCAACAAGGCCCTCGCCACGTACGCGGAGCGGGACGCGGCGCTGAGCGCGGTGGCCGACGAGGGGATGCGGGTCTTCCTGGACACCCGCCGGGACTGGATCCGGGCCACGTACGACTGGTCTCGCGCGGCCGGCCGGTACGCCTGACCGGTTCCAGCAGGCGGGACCGCCGGCGACTCGGCCGATCGGGGCTAGCCGCTGGCCGGGTGCACGCAATACCCTTCGGTAACCGCAGACCGGCGTGACCCCCGTCACGTCCCTCCACCCCTGAAGGCGGCTACAGCGATGGCTCTCGATGTACCGTACCGTTCCGTACCCGACATGTTCCTCAAGCGCGTGGCGGATTCCCCCGACCGGCACGCCTTCGCCCACCCCGCACCCGACGACTCGGGCCCGGTCTGGCTGACGTGGGAGCAGGTCGGGCAGCGCGCCAAGGCGATCGCCGCCGGGTTGCACGGGCTCGGTGTCGGCCTGGAGAACCCGGTCGCGATCCTGGCCAACACGCGCCTGGACTGGGTGCTCGCCGACTTCGGCATCATGTGCGCCGGCGGTGCCACCACCACCGTCTACCCCACCACCGAGCCCGAGGACGCGGTCTACATCATCGCCGACTCCGGCTCCAAGGTGCTGTTCGCGGAGAACCCGGCCCAGGCGGCGAAGATCGCCGGGGCGGACCTGCCCGCGCTGACCCACGTCGTGCTCTTCGACGGCACGCCCGACCCGGCGGCGGCCGTCCCGCAGCTCACCCTGGCCGAGCTGGAGGAGCGCGGCGCCGCCGCGCTGAGCGCCGAGCCGGACCTGATCGACATGCTCGTCGCCGGCATCGGCCCGGACCACCTGGCCACGCTGATCTACACCTCGGGCACCACCGGCCGCCCGAAGGGCGTGGAGCTGCTGCACGGCGGCTGGTGCTGGGAGGGCGTGGCGCAGGCCGAGCTGGGCCTGCTGCGCGTCGACGACCTGCAGTACCTGTGGCTGCCGCTGTCGCACTCGTTCGGCAAGACGCTGCTCTGCGGCGCCACGCACGTCGGCCTGCCCACGTACGTCGACGGCCGGGTGGACAAGCTCGTCGACCTGCTCGGTGTGGTGCAGCCGACGCTCATGTGCGGCGCACCCCGGGTCTTCGAGAAGGTCTACAACAAGGCGGTCACCACCGCGCAGGGCGCGGGCGGGGCCAAGGCCAAGATCTTCGCCTGGGGCGTCGGGGTCGGCAAGGAGAAGGTCGCGCTGGAGCAGGCCGGCAAGCCGGTCCCGGCCGGGCTGCGGATGAAGTACGCGCTGGCCGAGAAGCTCGTGTTCAGCAAGCTCCAGGCCCGGCTCGGCGGCCGGATGCGGGTGCTGGTCTCCGGCGCGGCGCCGCTGAGCAAGGAGATCGCCACCTTCTTCGCCGCCGCCAACCTGCCGATCTCCGAGGGCTACGGCCTGACCGAGACCAGCGCCGGCGCTTTCGTGAACCCGCCGGACGGGCTGAAGATCGGCAGCGTGGGCCGGGCCATGGGCGACCTGGAGTGCCGGATCGACACCGACGGTGAGGTCCTGCTGCGCGGCAAGCCGGTCATGCGCGGCTACCACAACCTGCCCGAGGAGACCGCCGCCGCGTTCACCGAGGACGGCTTCTTCCGCACCGGCGACATCGGCACGCTCGACGCCGACGGCTACCTGCGCATCACCGACCGGAAGAAGGACCTGGTCAAGACCTCCGGCGGCAAGTACGTCGCGCCGTCGCACATCGAGGGCATGTTCAAGGCGGTGTGCCCGTACACCTCGCAGGCGGTGGTGATCGGGCAGGCGCGCAACTACTGCACCATGCTCGTCACGCTGGACCCGGACGCGATCAAGGGCTGGGCCGCGGGCACCCCGTTGGAGGGCAGCGACTACACCACGATCGTCACCTCGCCGCAGGCACGGGAGATGGTCGAGGGGTACGTGGCCGAGCTGAACGCCAAGCTCAACCGCTGGGAGACGATCAAGAAGGTGACGATCCTCCCCCGTGACCTGACCATCGAGGACGGCGAGGTCACGCCGTCGCTGAAGATCAAGCGCCGCAGCGTGGAGACGAACTTCGCCTCCGAGATCGACAAGATGTACGAGGGCACGCTCGCCGAGCTGTAGCCCGCACCGCCACACGGTCGCGCCGGCCGTGCCCCACCGTCCCGGGGCACGGCCGTTCGCGTCGGTGCCGGTCAGAGGTGCTGCTGCCGCCAGTGGCTCTGCTCGGCCTCGGCGGCGACCTGCTCCTCCAGCGCGAGCCGGCGTACGCGGCTCCGGCGCCCGTTCTCGCCCCGGGTCTCCCAGGCCACGCCCGCGCCGGTGAGCACCGCCAGCACGACGAGCGCGTTCAGCTCGTGGAGAAGGGCGACGGCCGGTACGGCGGCGACGAGCAGCAGCACCGTCACCAGCAGCGGCGGCCGCACCCGGCGCTCCGCCAGCCACCAGCACGCGGCGATGCTGAGCAGGTAGAGCCCGACCCCGCCGAACAGGATCCCGGCCCAGAAGGCGCCCAGCGGCGGGCCCCACGCGGGCGTCGCCGGTGAGGTGGCCTCGGCCAGCAGGTCCTTGAGGCCGAGGGCGAAGAGGATGATCCCGGCGACCATCGGCAGGTGCAGGAACGTGTAGACGGTACGGGCCAGCCGCAGCCGCGCGGCCCGGTCCCGGGCCTGGTGCAGGGCCTGTTCCAGCGCGAACGCCAGCGTGTCGAAGTACGCCCACCACAGCGTCGCCACGATCACCACGCCGAGCAGCGCGGCGACCGCGACCGGCCCGGTGAGCGGCAGCCCGCGCTTCGGGCCGAGCCCGAGCGCGATGAGCGACTCGCCGAGCGCGACGAGCACGATCAGCGCGTGCCGTTCCGCCCAGTGCCCGGCCGAGACGACCACCCACCACTGCCGGCCCAGGATCGCCCCGGAGAGGTATTCGACGAGCAGCGCCAGCGTCCAGAGCGCCAGTTGCAGCCACACCGCGAGCCGCTCCTGCGGCAGCCGCCCGGGCAGGGTCCCGGCGACGACGAGCAGCGCCGTGGCCACGGTCGGGGCCAGGAAACGGATCCGCAGTCCCCGGCGCCGGGCCGGGTCGGCACGGTCGGCCCAGGCGAAGACGGTGAGCTGGGCGGTCCGGATCACGAAGTAGCACCCGGCGAAGACGAGCGGCCCGGGCAGCAAGCCGCCGCGGTTGGCGAACGCGCTGGGTGTGCTGAGCACGAGCAGGAACGTCGCCGCCACGGTGACGACGCCGACCAGCGGCAGCACCCCCTGGTCGGCGCGGAACGCGTTGCCCATCCGCGCGAAGCCGGTCCACGACCACCAGAGCAACGCCAGCACCAGCAGGAAGCGGTAGAGGTTGACCGGCGTGAGCACCGAGGCGGTGAGCGTGGTGACGCTCAGGAACGCGAAGACGAAGACCAGGTCGTAGAAGAGCTCCAGCCGGGTGGTCCGGGAGCCCGGCGCGCTGCGGCGCACCGCCCACGACCACCGGACCGCGTCCCCGTCTCCCACCCGGGCAGTCTGCGGGCAGCGGCCCGCCCGGAGCCGGGGTTCGGGCGGTTCACCACCGGATCGGGCGGGCGGTCAGGCGATGACGCTGGGCTCCCGCCACTGCGGGCGGCTGGTGCGGTCCAGGTCGTAGCGGACCGCGGCGAGCCGCCCGACCGCCTCCACCAGTTCCTCGGCGGGCAGGGTGAAGGGCAGACGCAGGAAGCGCTCCAGCGTCCCGTCCAGGCCGAACCGCGGTCCGGGCGCCAGCCGTACGCCGACCTCCTCGGCCGCCCGGGCCAGCGCGCTGGAGATCGGCCCGTCGAGCTCCGCCCAGAGCGTGACGCCGCCGCCGGGTACCCGTACCCGCCAGTCGGGCAGCCGGTCGGCGAGCGCGGCGACCAGGGCGTCCCGCTGGGCGACGAGCTGGGCCCGGCGGGCCGCCACGATGGCCGGCGCCTCGGTGAGCAGGTGCACGGCGACGAGCTGGTCGAGCACCGGGCTGGCCATGTCCACCCCGACCCGGGCCGCGGCCAGCCGCTGCACCTGGGGCGCGGAGGCGCGGACCCAGCCGATCCGCAGCCCGCCCCAGTAGGGCTTGCTCATGCCGCCGATGCTGATCACCCGGGAGTGCCTGTCGAAGACGGCCACCGGCGGCGGCAACGTGGTGTCGTCCAGCGGCAGGTCGACGAAGGACTCGTCGACCACCAGGTCGGTGCCGGCCGCGTGGGCCGTGCCGACCAGCCGCTCGCGCAGGTCGGCGGCCATCAGGTGGCCGGTCGGGTTCTGGAACTCGGGGATCACGTACGCGAGCTTCGGCCGGGTCTGCCGGAGGCTGCCGAGCAGCAGTTCGGCGTCCCAGCCCTCGTCGGACAGGCCGTGGGTGGCGATCCGGGCCCGGCGGGCGGACAGCGCGGCCAGCGCGTTGGGGTAGGTGGGCGACTCGACGAGCACGCCGCCGCCGGGCGACAGGGCCAGCCGCAGCACCAGGTCCAGCGCGTGCTGGGTGCCGCTGGTGACCATGATCTGCTCCGGGCTGGTGGGCAGTCCCCGGTCGGTGTACGCGCGGGCCACCGCCTCGCGCAGCTCGATGATGCCGGTCGGGTGGTAGCCGGCGCCGCCGAGGTAGCGGGGCAGGTCCTCGGCCGCGGCCCGGGCGGCCGGGACGAGCTGCGGGGGCGCGGACAGCGCGGCCACGCCGAGGTCGATCATGTCGCGGTCGTCGAGCGGCGTCCACAGCCCGGTGCTGGCCACCCGGTGCCCGCCGGGCAGCATGGTCCAGCTCCCCGCGCCGCGGCGGCTGGCCAGGTGGCCGCTCTCCCGCAGTTCCCGGTACGCGGCGGTGACAGTGGTCCGGCTGATCCGCAGCGCCTCGGCCAGTTCCCGCTCGGCCGGCAGGCGTACCCCGAGTGGGAGCCGCCCGTCGGCGAGCAAGCCGCGGACGGCGCCGGCGAGCGCGGCGTAGTCGGGGCTGCGCCGGCGGCCCGGCAGGGCATGCCACTGGCCGAGGAGCCGCGCCAATTGGACACCGCGCACCTGACTGGTCATAGCCACACCCCCGAAATTGGCACGCTTGAGGACCGCGATTGGCCCCTAGGGTGGCATGCATGGCACAGCTTGGCAATCTCCGGCACCGGCCGGCGCGACGGCTCACCCAGCTCTACGCCGGGCTGGTCCTCTACGGCGTGAGCATGGCGCTGATGATCCGCTCGGAGCTGGGACTGGACCCGTGGGACGTGTTCCACCAGGGGCTGGCCCGGCAGACCGGCCTGTCCTTCGGGACCGTCACCATCGCCGTCGGCGCCCTCGTGCTGCTGCTCTGGATCCCGCTGCGGCAGCGGCCCGGCCTCGGCACGGTCAGCAACGTCGTGGTGATCGGACTGGTCGTCGACGCCACACTTGCCGTGCTGCCGCCCGGCGAGGGCATGGCGGCCCGCGTCACGCTGCTCGTCGCCGGGATCGTCGCCAACGGCGCCGCCACCGGCCTCTACCTCGGCGCCGGGCTCGGCCCCGGCCCGCGCGACGGGCTGATGACCGGCTTCGTCGCCCGCCACCCCCGGTTCTCGGTCCGGCTGGTCCGCACCGTCATCGAGGTCACCGTGCTGGCGCTCGGCTGGCTGCTCGGCGGCACCGTCGGCCTCGGCACCGTGGCGTACGCGCTGACCATCGGCCCGCTGGCCCAGTTCTTCATCCCGGTCTTCGCACTGCCCGCACGGCCGGCGGCCGGTGCCTACGCTACGTGAGCGCAGTCGGGCCGACCGCCACGGACCGGTCCGATCCGCAACGCGCTGAGCTGCGACGACGCACAACAGGGAAACCAGGTGTTTCCTCCGCCGTCGCGGCCGGGCATCATTCCTGCATGGGGGAGAACGGATGGCGTTGGAGCGACGCCTGGATCTTCGTCGCGCTTGTCATCGCCAGTGGCGCCGGCCGGCACCGGCGGGCCGCCGCGACACGTCGCCCCGAAGGCGTACGGCTGGCCGACGTCCTCTCCACCGCCGACCACCTCAACCAGGCCATCCCGGAACGGCACGAGGTGGAGGGCGCGGTCCGGCGGCTGGTCGGGGCGGGCCTGGTCAGCGTCGCCGACGGCTGGTTCCGGGTCACCCCGGACGGTGAACGGCTCTGGCGCACCCGGCCCAGCGCCGGGCTCGGCACCACAGTAGACACCGTGCAGGGCGTACTGACCCGGCGGCACCCGCCCGCCGAGTCCGAGTGGCAGCTCGCCGAGGACGACCACGCCGCCGCCGTGCAGGAGTACGTGGTCCGGTCGATCCCGATGCCGCGCCGATCCCCCGAGGGGCACGCCGGCCGGCCGTGAGCGCCGGCTCAGCGCACCGGGTGCCCGGCGCCGCGCAACGCGTCCTTGACCTCGCCGACCGTCAGTTCGCCGAAGTGGAAGACGCTCGCCGCGAGCACCGCGTCCGCCCCGGCGCCGACGGCCGGCGGGAAGTGGGCCACAGCGCCCGCGCCGCCGCTGGCGATCACCGGCACGTCGACCACCTCGCGGACCGCCTGGATCAGCGGCAGGTCGAACCCGGCCTTGGTGCCGTCGGCGTCCATCGAGTTGAGCAGGATCTCGCCCGCGCCCAGCTCGGCGCCGCGCGCCGCCCACTCGACCGCGTCCAGCCCGGTGCCCCGCCGGCCGCCGTGCGTGGTCACCTCGAAGCCGCTCGAGGTCGTGCCGTCCGGGGCGCGGCGCACGTCGAGCGAGAGCACCAGGACCTGCCGGCCGAACCGGTCGGCGATCTCGGCGATCAGCTCCGGCCGGGCGATGGCCGCGGTGTTCACGCCGACCTTGTCCGCCCCGGCGCGCAGCAGCGTGTCGACGTCGGCGACCCGGCGGACGCCGCCGCCGACGGTGAGCGGGATGAAGACCGACTCGGCGGTGCGCCGCACCACGTCGAGCATGGTGCCCCGGTCGCTGGACGAGGCGGTGACGTCGAGGAAGGTCAGCTCGTCCGCCCCGGCCCGGTCGTACGCCGCCGCCAGTTCCACCGGGTCGCCGGCGTCGCGCAGGTCGAGGAAGTTGACCCCCTTGACCACGCGCCCGGCGTCCACGTCCAGACACGGGATGACCCGTACCGCCACCGTCATGCCCCGAGCCTAACGAACGCGCGGGCGGTGGTGACCCGCCGGTGAGGCCGGTCACCACCGCCCGCTGTGGTGCGCGTTCGCGCCGGTCAGAGACGGACCAGCATCTTGCCGAGGTTCTCGCCGCGCAGCAGGCCGAGGAACGCCTCCGGGGCCTGCTCGATGCCGTCGACGATCGTCTCGTCGTACGACAGCCGGCCCTCGCGCAGCCAGCCCGCCACCTCCTGCACGAACTGCTCCCGCAGGTGACCGTGGTCACCGACGAGGAAGCCGCGCAGCGTCAGCCGCTTGCCGATCACCAGCGCCAGGTTGCGCGGCGCGGCGGGCGGCTCGGTGGCGTTGTACTGCGCGATCATGCCGCAGATGGCGGCCCGGCCGTGCAGGTTCATCGCCCCGATCGCGGCCTCCAGGTGGTCACCGCCGACGTTGTCGAAGTACACGTCGACGCCGTCCGGGGCGGCGGCCCTGAGCTGCTTGTACACCGGGCCGTCGTGGTAGTCGAAGGCGGCGTCGAAGCCCAGCGCGGTGAGCCGTTCCACCTTCGCCGCGGAACCGGCGCTGCCGATCACCCGGCCGGCGCCGCGCAGCTTCGCGATCTGGCCGACCATGCTGCCCACCGCGCCGGCCGCGCCGGAGACGAACACGGTCTCCCCCGGCTTCATCGCCGCCACGTCCAGCAGCCCGGCGTACGCGGTCAGGCCGGTCATGCCGAGCACGCCCAGGTAGGCGGTGACCGGCGCCAGGTCGGGGTCGACCTTGCGCACGCCCCGGGCGTCCACCAGCGCGTACTCGCGCCAGCCGAGCCCGTGCAGCACCGTGTCGCCGGGCTTGACGCCGCCGGCCTCGCCGGCCACGACCTCACCGATCGCGCCGCCGTCCAGCGGGGCGTCGAGCGCGAACGGCGGCACGTACGACTTGACGTCGTTCATCCGCCCGCGCATGTACGGGTCGACGGACATGAACCGGTTGCGGACCACTACCTGTCCCGGGCCCGGCGTCGGCACCTCGGTGGTGACCAGCCGGAAGTTCTCCGGCGTCGGCCAGCCCTCCGGCCGGGACGCCAGATGGATCTCCCGGTTCGTCCCGCTCATCGGGCCTCGCGGACCGTGCGGGTCACCTCGACGTTGCCCCGGGTCGCGTTGGAGTAGGGGCAGACCTGGTGGGCCGCGTCGACGAGCTGCTCGGCGGCCGCGCGCTCGACCGCGGGCAGGTCCACCACGAGCGTCACGGCCAGGCCGTAACCGCCGCTGCCGTTCGGGCCGATGCCCACCTCGGCCTCGACGACGGAGCCGGAGACGTCCGCCTTGGCCTGGCGGGCCACCACGCGCAGCGCGGAGTGGAAGCAGGCCGCGTAGCCGGCCGCGAAGAGCTGCTCCGGGTTGGCCGCGCCGCCGGCGCCACCCATCTCCTTCGGTACGGCGAGGTCCAGCTCGACCGTGCCGTCGGAGGTCCGGACGTGACCGTCGCGGCCGTCGCCGGTGGCGCGGGCGGAGGCGGTGTAGAGCACCTGCATGTCACTGCTCCTTCTGTCGGTGGATCGTCTCGGTGACCCGGGTGAGGATGCCGTGGAGGAAGACCAGTTCGTCCTCGGAGAGCCCGGTGGCGGTGGCCACCCGGCGCGGCACGTCACCCATCCGCTCCCGCAGCGCCCGGCCTCGGTCGGTGAGGCCCACCTCGACCCGGCGCTCATCCGCCGCCGATCGGGTACGCACCACCAGACCGGCCGCCTCCAGCCGCTTGAGCAGCGGGGAGAGCGTGCCGGAGTCGAGCCGGAGCGCGGCGCCGAGCTCGGAGACCGTGGGGGCGTCGTCGTCGCGCTCCCAGAGCACCAGCAGCACCAGGTACTGCGGGTAGGTCAGGCCGTGCTCGTCGAGGATGGGCCGGTAGACGTCGGTCAGGGCGCGCGACGCCGCGTAGAGCGCGAAGCACACCTGCCGGCGCAGTACCAGATCATCGGTCACGCCCAGAACGGTAGCTCGCAATTAAGTTGTGCACAACTTATCGGGCCGTGGAGCGGTGCGGCGCCGGTCACCCGGGGCACCGGTCAGCGCTCCGGGAGGTACGCCTCCAGCTCGACCTCGACCAGGAGATCCGGGTCGATCAGCCCGGCCACCACCACCATCGTGGCGACCGGACGCACCGGGCCGAACACCGCGTTGTGCGCCCGGCCCACCTCGTCGGCGAAGATCCGGTCCGTCACGTACATCCGGGTCCGCACCACGTCCCCCGGCCCGGCGCCGACCTCGGCCAGCGCGTCCAGGCCGATCCGGATCGCCTGCGCGGTCTGCGCCGCCGCGTCACCGGCGTGCGCCACCCGGCCGTCCACGGTGGAGGTGCAGCCGGCGGTGATCGCCAGCGAACCGGCCCGGACCACCCGCGAGTAGCCGTACAGCGCCTCCCACGGGCCGCCCGAGCCGAGCCGGGTCACCACCCCGGCGTCGGCGGACGGCTCGGCCGTCACGCGCCGGCCCGCAGCGTCGCCAGCGCCTCGGCGACTGTGAACGCGCCCGCGTAGAGCGCCTTACCGGCGATCACGCCCTCCACCCCCACCGGCTCCAGCGTGGCCAGCGCCCGCAGGTCGTCAAGCGTGGACACGCCGCCGGAGGCGATGACCGGGGCGTCGGTGCGGGCGCACACCTCGCGCAGCAGGTCCAGGTTCGGCCCGCGCATGGTGCCGTCCTTGGTGATGTCGGTGACCACGTACCGCGCCGCCCCGGCGGCGTCGAGCCGGGCCAGCACCTCGTACAGGTCACCGCCGTCGCGGGTCCAGCCACGCGCCGACAGGGTACGGCCGCGCACGTCCAACCCGATCGCCACCCGGTCGCCGTACTCGCCGCAGATCCGGTCGCACCACTGCGGGTCCTCCAGCGCGGCGGTGCCGATGTTGACCCGGGCCGCCCCGGTGCCGAGCGCCGCCCGCAGCGACTCGTCGTCGCGGATGCCGCCGGACAGTTCCACCTTCACGTCCAGCTTGCCGACCACCTCGGCGAGCAGCGCGGCGTTGGAGCCCCGCCCGAACGCGGCGTCCAGGTCGACCAGGTGGATCCACTCCGCGCCGTCGGACTGCCAGGCCAGGGCCGCGTCCAGCGGGTCGCCGTACGCGGTCTCGCTACCGGCGGCGCCCTGCACGAGCCGGACGGCCTGGCCGTCGGCGACGTCCACGGCGGGCAACAGGGTGAGGCTCAACGCTTCTCTCCTCGGATCCTCAACGACGGTCCAGCGCGATCACCACGATCGCGGGCAGGACCAGCAACAACAACACGACCAGCACCAGCCGCAGCGCGAGGTCGTCCACCAGAGCCCAGATGGCGACCACCGCCACCGCGGTGAGCACCAGGATCGTCGCCCGCTCGCGGCGCGTGTGCCGGCGCAGCCGGCCGGTACGCCCCCGCCGCAGCGACGGCGTCAACCGGCGTACCAGGGAACGACGCCGTTCCCGGCGTGCCACCCGGCGGGCGCGGACGGCGCGCGCCCGCTCCTGCTCGGCCTCGCGCGCCGCGCGGCGGCGGGCCCGCTCCTTGCTCACGCGGACACTCGCCGACGCCCCGCCCGCGTGCCCGGGACCGGTCCGGTCACAGCGTGCCGAGCCAGTTGCGCAGCAACGCGGCACCGGCGTCGGCGGACTTCTCCGGGTGGAACTGCGCCGCCGAGAGCGGCCCCCGCTCCACCGCCGCGACGAAGTCCGCGCCGTGGTGCGCGGTGGTCACCGTGGCGCCCGCCTCGGCCAGCGCCGCCGGGTCGGTCACCCCGTAGGAGTGGACGAAGTAGAACCGGGTGCCCTCGGGCAGCCCGGCGAACAGCGTCGAGCCGGCCGGCGGGTGCACGGTGTTCCAGCCCATGTGCGGCAGCCGCCGCGCGGGCAGGCGGGTCACCCCGCCGGGCAGCAGCCCGAGCCCCTTGGTGACCACGCCGTGCTCCTCGCCGTGCCCGAAGAGGATCTGCATGCCGACGCAGATGCCCAGCACCGGCCGCCCGGCGGCGACCCGGTCGGCGATGACCGGCCCGGCGCCCAGCGCCTCGATCCCGGCCATGCACGCGGCGAACGCGCCCACGCCCGGCACCACCAGGCCGTCGGCGGACGCGGCGGCCTCCAGGTCGTCGGTGACCGTCACGTCGGCGCCGGCCCGCGCCACCGCGCGCTCGGCCGACCGCAGGTTGCCCGAGCCGTAGTCGAGCACCACCACCCGTGCCATCAGCTCTCCCCCGGCAGCAGCCAGAGCACGCCGGCGGCGGTCGCCAGCAGGGCCAGCAGGCCGGTGATCACCACGGCGGCGCGCGGTGCGCCCTGCTTGAGCAGCGACCACGTCCCGCCGACCAGCAGGCCGGCCACGATCAACAGAAGAGTGGGCAGCACCTTCATCAGAGAGCGCCCTTCGTGGACGGCACCACGCCCGCGTTGCGCGGATCGACAGCGGTGGCCTCGCGCAACGCGCGGGAGACGGCCTTGAACTGCGCCTCGACCACGTGGTGGGCGTCCGGGTGACCGCCGGGCCGGGCCGCGCGCAGCACGTCCACGTGCAGCGTGATCCGGGCCGACTGGCCGAACGACTCCCAGATGTGCCGGGTCATGCTGGTCGGGTAGACCGGACCGATGTACGGGGCCAGCGCCGGCTCGTCGTGCACCACGTACGGGCGGCCGGACAGGTCGACGGCGGCCCGGACCAGCACCTCGTCCATCGGGACGGTGGCCGAGCCGTACCGCCGGATGCCGGCCTTGTCGCCCAGCGCCCGGTCGAACGCGGCGCCCAGCGCGAGCGCCGTGTCCTCCATCGTGTGGTGCGCGTCGATCTCCAGGTCGCCGACGGTGTGCACGGTCAGGTCGAAGCCGCCGTGCCGGGCGATCTGGTTGAGCATGTGGTCGTAGAAGCCGACACCGGTCTCGATGTCGGCCTTGCCGGTGCCGTCGAGGTCGATCTCGACGAGCACCTTCGTCTCGTTTGTGACCCGCTCGATCCGGGCGATCCGGCTCATGAAACTGTCTCCATCGCGGTGAGGAAGGCGTCGGTCTCGGTCGGGGTGCCGGCGGTGACGCGCAGCCAGCCGGGCAGGCCGACGTCGCGCACCAGCACGCCGGCATCGAGCAGGGTACGCCAGGCCACCGCCTGGTCCCCCTCGACGGCGAACAGCACGAAGTTGGCGTCGCTGTCGGCCACCCGGTGGCCCCGGGCGCGCAGCTCGGCGACGATCCGGTCCCGCTGCCGCATGATCGCGGCCACGGTGCCGAGCAGGGCGTCCCGGTGCGCCAGCGCCGCGCGGGCCGCGGCCTGGGTGAGCGCGGACAGGTGGTACGGCAGCCGGACCAGCTGCACCGCGTCCACCACCGCCGGGTCGGCGGCCAGGTAGCCGAGCCGGCCGCCGGCGAACCCGAACGCCTTGCTCATGGTGCGGGTCACCACCAGCCGCGGGTGGCCCGGGAGCACCGCCAGCGCGCTCACCGTGCCGGGCCGGGCGAACTCGGCGTACGCCTCGTCCACGACCACCATGCCGGGTGCCTCGTCCAGCACTGCGGCGACCACGGCCGGGTCGAGCGCGGTACCGGTCGGGTTGTTCGGCGAGCAGAGGAACACCACGTCCGGCCGGTGCTCGCGGACCTGGGCCACCGCCTCGCCGGCGGTGAGCCCGAAGTCCTCGCCGCGGCGGGCGGGCACCCACCGGGTGCCGGTGCCGAGCGCCAGCAGCGGGTGCATCGAGTACGCCGGCGTGAAGCCGAGCGCGGTGCGCCCGGGACCGCCGAACGCCTGGAGCAGTTGCTGCTGGATCTCGTTGGAGCCGTTCGCCGCCCACACGTGGTCGGCGGTGAGCCCGTGCCCGAGGTACGCGGCCAGGTCGGCGCGCAGCGCCACCGCGTCCCGGTCCGGGTAGCGGTTGAGGTCGCGCAGCTCGGCGGCGACCGCCTTGCCGATCGCCTCCACCACCGGCTCGGGCACCGGGTAGGAGTTCTCGTTGGTGTTCAGCCGCACCGGCACGTCGAGCTGCGGCGCCCCGTACGGCGTCCGTCCGCGCAGGTCGTCGCGGATCGGCAGGTCGTCGAGCGTGGTCACGACGCGCCGCCCTCGCCGAACCGGACGCTGACCGCCTGGCCGTGCGCGGGCAGGTCCTCCACGGTCGCCAGGGTGACCACGTGCGGCGCCACCTCGCGCAGCGCGTCCCGCGTGTATTCGACCAGGTGCACGCCGCGCAGGAACGACTGCACGGACAGCCCGGAGGAGTGCCGCGCGCAGCCGCCGGTGGGCAGCACGTGGTTGGAGCCCGCGCAGTAGTCGCCGAGCGACACCGGCGACCAGGCGCCCACGAACACCGCCCCGGCGTTGCGGACCCGCAGCGCCCACTCGCGGGCGTTCTCGGTCTGGATCTCCAGGTGCTCGGCCGCGTACGCGTCGACCACCCGCAGCCCGGCCTCCAGGTCGTCGACCAGGACCACGCCGCTCTGCTCGCCGCGCAGCGCGGTGCCGATCCGCTCGGCGTGCTTGGCCGCCGGCGCCTGCCGGGCAAGCTCCGCGTCGACCGCGTCGGCCAGCGCGGTGGACGGGGTGACGAGCACGCTCGCGGCGAGCGGGTCGTGCTCGGCCTGGCTGATCAGGTCGGCGGCGACGTGCGCCGGGTCGGCGGTGTCGTCGGCCAGGATCGCGATCTCGGTCGGGCCGGCCTCGGCGTCGATGCCGACCACGCCGCGCAGCAGCCGCTTCGCGGCGGTGACCCAGATGTTGCCCGGGCCGGTGATCATGTCGACCGGCTCGCAGCGTTCGTCGCCGGCCGGGTCGACGCCCGCGCCGTACGCGAGCATGGCGACCGCCTGGGCGCCGCCGACCGCGTACACCTCGTCCACGCCGAGCAGCGCGCAGGCCGCGAGGACCCGGCGGTCGGGCAGGCCGTCGTTGTCCTTCTGCGGCGGGCTCACCACCACCAGCGAGCGCACCCCGGCCGCCTGGGCCGGGACCACGTTCATCACCACCGTCGACGGGTACATGGCCAGGCCGCCGGGGACGTACAGACCGACCCGGTCGACAGGCACCCACCGCTCGGTCACCGTGCCACCCGGCACCACAGTCGTGGTGTGGTCGGTACGCCGCTGGTCGGCGTGGACCTTGCGGGCCCGGGTGATCGACTCCAGCAGCGCGGCGCGGACCTGCGGGTCCAGCTCGCCCTCGGCGGCGCGGATCGTCTCGACCGGCACCCGCAGCCGCTCCGGCGAGACGCCGTCGAACCGTTCGCTCGCCTCCCGGATCGCCGGGTACCCATGGTCCCGGACCGCCTCCACGAGCGGGCGGATCCGCTCGACCGCCACGGAGACGTCGAGCTGGGCACGGGGCAGCAGGCGGCGCGGGTCACGGGTCCCGCCGCGCAGGTCGATCCGATTCAGCACGCCTGCGAGTCTAGGCCGCCGCCGGTGTCACCGGCCGGGCCCGCCCGCACGCCGGGACGGTGAGCCGGGACACGCGCGGGCGGGCGGGTTGGCGATACGCTCGATCACGTGAGCGCACGGCTGCCGGTGTTCCCGCTCGGGACCGTCCTCTTCCCCGGGCTGGTCCTTCCGCTGCACATCTTCGAGGAGCGCTACAAGGCGCTGGTGCGCCACCTCGTGGGGCTGCCCGAGGGCGCGCCGCGCGAGTTCGGCGTGGTGGCGATCCAGGCCGGATGGGAGGTCGCGCCGGCCGGGCCGCCGGGGCGTTCCGGGCCGGCCGGCGGCGACGTCACGCTGCACGAGGTCGGCTGCACCGCCGAGCTGCGGCAGGTCACCGAGCTGGCCGACGGCGGCTTCGACATCGTCACGGTCGGGCGGCGGCGGTTCCGGGTCGCCGAGGTGGACGACTCCGCCGAGCCGTACCTGACCGCCGAGGTGGAGTGGCTGCCCGAGCCGGACGGCCCGGACGAGGTCTCCGACCTGCTGGCGGCCCGGGTGATCTCGGTGTTCCGGCAATATCTCGGCCTGATCCGGCCGGACCAGCAGGAGATCACCGAGCAGCTGCCGGAGGATCCGACGGTCCTGTCGCACCTGGTCGCCGCGACCGCCGCGCTGACCGTCGCCGACCGGCAGCGGCTGCTCGCCGCCGACGACACGGCCGGGCGGCTGCGCGCCGAGCTGCGCCTGCTCAACCGGGAGACGGCGTTGCTGCGGCAGGTGCGCGCGGTGCCGGTGCCGCTCAGCGAGCTGGCTGGTCCCCCGGCGCCGAACTGAACCCGGGCGGGGGCGGCGGCCAGGCCGCGTCGGGCTCCGGCTCCGGCCGCAGCGACGGCCACCGCGACCAGCCCGCCAGCAGCGTGTACGTGACTGCGGCGCCGAACGCGGCGAGCAGCAGGTTCCCGTGCGGCACCGGCAGCGGGCCGTACCAGTCGACGCCGCCGGCGCGCAGGTCGACGGGCTTGGTGAAGGCGGTGCCCGCCGGCGCGGTCTCCACCAGCCGCTGGAACGTCGACAGCCCGATCCGGCGGCCGACCTGCCAGGCCACCACCGCCGCGCCGAGACCGCCGAGCGTCACCGCGACCAGGCCGGCCGGCCCGCGCCGACGCCGCAGCAGCACCCACAGGGCGATCGCGGCGAGCACGCCGAAGCCGAGCGTCAGGAGGCTGAACCAGCCGTCCGCGGCGATCGGCTGCTCCGGCTGCGTGGTCGCGTAGACCGTGCCGGCGGGGGTCTGCCGGACCGGGGTGGCGGGCGCCGCCCACGCCCACAGCAGGCCCAGCGGCGCGCCGAGCGCGGTGAGCAGCGCGACCACGCCGAGCGCGGTCAGCAGCGGGCGGCGGGACCGGGTCGCGCCGGGTAGCTCCGCCACCACGCCCGGGTATCCGGCGAGCGGGTCGGCGCCGGGTGCGGTGACCGGCGTGCCGGCGGGTACCGGCAGGCCGCCGGGCCAGCCGGGCGGCTGAGCGTACTCGGGCCACACGCCGCCGGGACGCGGGGCGTCGCCGGGACGCGAGGCGTCGCCCGGCCGCGGGGCGTCGCCGGTGCGCGCGTCGGTGCCGTCGGTGCGCTCGCGCGCCCGCTCGGGCTCAGGGGTGTCCGGACTCACCCGTTGATCCTCTCAGGCCCGGGCACGGCGCGGGGCGGTGGTCGCCGCTCAGCGCGCGAACGGTTCCAGCATCACCGCTGCCGCCTTGAGCCAGGCGTTGCGGGTCTCGGCCTGGAGCTGGTGGTACTCGATCGAGGAGCCGGTCTCCAGCGCCGGGTCGTAGGGCACCACGGCGACCGCCCGGGTCCGGGTGGCGAAGTGCCGTTCCAGGTCGTCCTGCAACGAGGTACGCCCCGGCGTGGGGCAGGAGATCAGCGTGACCGCGTTGTCGGCCAGCTCGCCCATGCCCACCTCGTGCAGCAGGTCGAGCATCCAGTCCGCGCTGAACGCCGCGTCCTCGCGCGGCACGGTGGTCACCACGAGCTGGTCGGCGGCCTGCATGACGGTGCGCCAGTTCGGGCTCTCCACGTTGTTGCCGGTGTCCACGCAGACCACCTCGTGGGTGCGGCGCAGCAGCTCCAGCACCCGCTTGACGGTGAACTGGTCGAGCCGCTGCGCGAAGCGCGGGCTCTCCTCGCCGGCCAGCACGTCGTACGAGCCGTCGGAGGCGTGCCGCAGGTAGTCGTCGAGGTGCGACAGCAGCGTGTTGCCCTCGAGGATCTCGATCTGCGCCAGGTCGTGGATCAGGTGCCGGATGGTACGGGCGTGCCGGGCGCTGCCGGCCCGCAGACCGAGCGTGCCGCGCAGTTCGTTGTCGTCCCAGGCGAGTACGCCGCGTCCGCGGACGCTGCCCACCGTCGCGGCGGCGAGCACCGTCGCTGTGGTCTTGTGCACCCCGCCCTTGGGGTTGGCGAAGGCGAGCACCCGCGGGGTGCCCAGCTCGCGCCGCAGCACGCTGGTCGCCCGTTCCAGTTCCGGGTCCGGCTCCGGGGCGCGCCACTGCACCTGGGCCGCGTCGACCCGGCCGGAGCGGCCCTCCAGCGGGCGGCGGGGCGCGGGCACCACCGGCTCCGGGGCGGGCGGCGTGTCCGGCCGGTAGCGGCCCCGGTCGAGCAGCGCGTAGCGGGACTCGGGCGGGGGCGGCGCGGGCCGGTAGCCGCCGTCCAGAAGGGAGTACCGGGACTCGGCCGGCGCCTCGGCCCGGCCGCGCGGCTCCGGACGGGCCGGTTCGGGTCGCCAGGACGGCTCCGGGCGCGGCTCGGCGGTGAAGGGCTGTTCAGGCGCGAGTGCCGGCTCGGGCGCGAACGACGGGTCGGCGCGCCAGGACGGGTCGGGCGGGTAGGGCTGCCCGGCGCGCCAGGACGGCTCCGGATCGCTGCGGTACGCCGGTTCGGCCCGGTAGGCGGGCTCGCCGTCGTGCCGGGGATCGGCGCGGAAGGCCGGGTCGACCCGGAACGTGGCCTCGGCCCGGTAACCGGGCTCGGCGCCGTACGACCCGTCGGGGGCGCGGCCGACGGCGGTGGCGCGCCCGGTCCACCCGGCGCCCGCGCCACGACGGGGCAGCGGGTCGGGCGGCGGCGCCGGTTGCTCCTCGACGTGCCGGTCGGCGTCGGCGTGCTCCGCGCCGCGACCGCCGAGCCGGGCCCGGTCGAGCAGCGCCCGCCACCGCGGTGCCGGCTCGCCCTGCCGACCCCAGCCGGTCTCGCTGCCGTCCAAGGATTCGCCCTCCCCCAGCCCATCGATCTCCGCCTGACAGGCTACGAACGAAACCCTATTCGGACCACTCCCCGCGCCGCACATCGCCCGGTGGTCCGCCGCACCATGGGATCGGCCGGGTCGCCGCGTACCCCGATGTCTCAGGAGGTGGGAGCGGGATTGGGCGTCCCGGAGCCGGCGGCGGGTGCGGGGGCGGTGGGTGAAGGTCCGCTCACCGTCCGTGCGGCTTCCGACGAATCGCCCATTCCGCCTGCCTCGGCCGGGCCGGTGTCGGCCGGCGGCCGGACCACGTCGCGCTGTTCGGGCAGCGGCGGGGTGAACACGGTCCGGTCCAGGCGGCGCACCTCCGGCGCCGGGTCCACCACCCGTACGCCCGAGCGCGCGGTGAGCGCGCGCAGGGCGTCCGGAGCGGCACTCACGACCGCGGCGTAGACGCAGGCGCAGCCGGTCCGGTACGCCTCCGCCTCGCGGGCGGCGACCTCCGCGCCGCTGTCGTACACCCGGCGCAGTTCCGGATCGGCGGTGGCCGCGGCGGCGCGCGATCGGTAGTCAGCGGCCTCCCGGTCCTTGCGCGTCGCGACGCCGGCCATGCCGGCCACCACGTCCTGCGGCAGGCGCAGCGCCGCGATCCGGACGATCTCGGTCTGCCGGCCGGGCAGCGGCACCCGCGCCACCACCGCCGAGACCCGCGTGCCGTTCAGCGCGGCGGCCGCCCGCCCCGGGGTCAGGTAGCCGTCGAACGACACCAGCGCGTAACCGTCCGGCGCGTCGAGGCGGGCCAGTTCGTCCCCGGCGGCCCGCAGGTACGCCGGGATGCTCGCGCCGTCGGTCACGCCGACCCTCGTCACCTCGCCCACGGTGCGGTCGCTCACCGGCCGGTCCCGCCGCTGCGCCACCGCCACCACCAGCACCACGAGCGCGCAGGCCAGTGCGACCCAGGTCAGCACGGCGGACCGGGACCGGCGCGGCGGCGCGTGGTCGTCGCTCACGTCAGTCGCGCAGGATCTCCAGCGCCCGGGCCAGGTCGTCCGGGTACTCGCTGACGAACGTCACCTCGTCGCCGGTGCCCGGGTGCGCGAAGCTCAGCGAGCGGGCGTGCAACCACTGCCGGGACAGCCCCAGCCGGGCCGACAGCGTCGGGTCCGCGCCGTAGGTCAGGTCGCCCACGCAGGGGTGCCGCATGCTGGAGAAGTGCACCCGGATCTGGTGCGTACGCCCGGTCTCCAGCCGCACGTCGAGCAGGCTGGCGGCGGGGAACGCCTCGAGCGTGTCGTAGTGGGTGATGCTCGGCTTGCCACCGGAGACCACCGCCCAGCGGTAGTCGTGGTGCGGGTGCCTGTCGATCGGCGCGTCGATGGTGCCGCGCAGCGGGTCCGGGTGGCCCTGCACCACGGCGTGGTAGCGCTTCTCCACCTCGCGGTACTTGAACGCCCGCTTCAACGCGGTGTACGCGCGCTCGCTCTTGGCCACCGCCATGATCCCGGTGGTGCCGACGTCGAGCCGGTGCACCACGCCCTGCCGCTCGGCGGCGCCGCTGGTGGAGATCCGGTGGCCGATGCCGGCCAGCCCGCCGATCACCGTGGGGCCGGTCCAGCCCGGGCTCGGGTGCGCCGCCACCCCGACCGGCTTGTCCACCACCACGATGTCGTCGTCGGCGTACACCACGGTCAGGCCGGGCACGGCCTGCGGCACCACTGCCGGCGGCGCGGTCGGCGCGGGCAGCGTGACCTCCAGCCACGAGCCCGCCTTGACCTTGTGCGAGTTGGGCCGGGCCACGCCGTCGACGAGCGCGTCCCCGGCGTCGATCAGGCCGGCGGCGGCGGTGCGGGAGAGCCCGAACAGCCGGGACACGGCCTGGTCCAGGCGCATGCCGTCGAGGCCGTCGGGCACGGGCAGGGAACGGGTGTCGCCGCCGGCGGCGAAGGCGGAGGTCACGCGCTCTCCCGCTGCTCGGCCGGGGCGGTGTCGTCGCGCTTCTCGTCGCGCTTCTCGTCGCGCAGCCGGGAGCCGTCGCGCTGCCGGCCGGTCAGCTCCAGGAAGACCGCGAGCACCACGCCGCACACCAGCGAACTGTCGGCCAGGTTGAACACCGGCCAGACCTGGCCGTACGGGTCGAACAGGCTGATCATGTCGACCACGTGGCCGACGAAGTGGCCGGGCGCGCGGAAGATCCGGTCGATCAGGTTGCCCAGCGCGCCGCCCAGCACCAGGCCCAGCGACACCGCCCACGGCAGCGAGCGCAGCCGCAGCGCCATCCAGGTGATCCACCCGATCACCACGAACGTGATGATCGGGAAGACCCAGGTGTGGTCGGAGCCGATGCTCCAGGCCGCGCCGCTGTTGCGGGTGAGGCTGAAGTAGACGGCGCCGCCGAGCAGCGACACCGGCTCCCGGCCGGTCAGCTCGGCGAGCGCGAGCTGCTTCGTGCCGAGATCCGCCAGCAGCGAGAACAGGGACACGCCGAGCAGCAGGCCGACGGCCTTACGGCGGGGCGCGCCGGCGCCCGACTCGGTGGTGCCGGCCCCGGCGGGCGGTGCTGCGGTCATCTGCTCCCCATCGACGCTCGCGAGACGGTGCGGTCACCGTCTGCCGTACGGCCGCCGGGGAGCGGTGATCAGCGCCGCTCCTCCAGCTGCTTGCACGTCACGCAGAGGGTGGCCGACGGGAACGCGGCGAGCCGCTCCACCGGGATCGGGTTGCCGCACCGCTCGCACCAGCCGTAGCCACCCTCGTCGAGGCGCTCCAGCGCGCGCTCGACCTGCGTGATCCGTTCCTTGATGCTGTTGGCGAGAGAGATCTCCTGCTCCCGCTCGAACGTCTTGGTCCCGGTGTCGGCCTGGTCGTCCCCGGCCGAGTCGGTCAGCCGGTCGCGCTGCAGCTCGGTGATCTCGCTCAGCGTCTGATCGTACTCGGCGTTCAGCTCGTCCCGCCGTGCCGCCAGGGCGGCCCGGATCTTCTCGGTCTCCGCCGCGCTGCGGGTGGCCTTCGCCACCGGCTTGCGACCGGCGGTCCTGGTGTCGGCTGGCTTCGCCATCGTCAGCTCCCTCAGCCGCGCGGAGCGGCGGTCAGCGGTGCGTGGGCGGGGACGCCGTCGTCGGCGTCGTCCGCGTACGGAAGGGTGCACGGCGAGTGGGCCCGCCGTGCACTCCGGAGGTTGGCAAGAATACGGAACGTACAGGCGTCCGACAACGTGCCGCACCGTCGTCCCACGTATCCGCCCCGGACTGCCATCAATCGGGGCAAAAGGAACGGTAGCAGATCAGCGGGCCGTCTCCTCGCCGTACTCCCCGAACCACCTCGCCAACCGGCCCCGGCGACTCACCGCCCGCAGCCGCCGCTCGGTCTCGTCCCGTACTCCGGCGGTGGCGACGATGAGCAGGCTGTCCCCGACCTTGAGCCGGGTGTCAGCGCCCGGCACGAAACCGACCCCGTCACGCAGTACCAGCGTCACCGCGGCGCCGACCGGCAGCCGCAGCTCGTCCACGTGCACCCCGGCCAGCCGCGACCCGGCGGGCACCTCCAGCTGGAGCAGGTCGGCGCGCATCCGTTCCAGCGGGGCCGTCTCCAGCAGGATCTCGCTCGCCTCGGCCGGCGCGGTCACACCCAGCCGCCGGGCCGCCGGCGCCAGCGTCCCGGCCTGGAGCAACGTGAAGATCACCACCAGGACGAAGACGGCGTCGAACAGGCGGTCCGCCCCCGGCACGTGCAGCGACAGCGGGATGGTCGCCAGCACGACCGGCACCGCGCCGCGCAGCCCGGCCCAGGACAGGAACGCCTGCTCGCGCAGGTTCACCCGGAACGGCAGCGCGGAGACCGCCACGGACAGCGGCCGGGCGAGCAGCAGCAGCGCCAGCCCGGTGATCACGGCCGGCAGCACCGCCGAGTCCAGCCGGCTCGGCGAGACCAGCAGCCCGAGCAGCACGAACAGGCCGATCTGGGCCAGCCAGGCCAGCCCGTCGGCGAACCCGAGGATCGCCTGGCGGTGCGGCAGCCGGGAGTTGCCGAGCAGCACGCCCGCGACGTACACGGCGAGGAAGCCCGAGGCGTGCAGCACCGAGCCGGCCGCGTACGCCAGCACGGTGAAGCCGACCACCGCGATCGGGTACAGGCCGGCCGACGGCAGCGCGGCCCGGCGCAGCGCGTACCGGCCGGCCAGACCCGCGCCGACCCCGACCGCCGCGCCGGCGCTCAGCTCGTAGCCGAGCAGCAGCACCTCGTACCACCAGGGGTGGTGGGCCTCGACCCCGGCGCGGGACAGCAGCAGCACCAGCAGCACGACCGGGGCGTCGTTCACCCCGGACTCGGCCTCCAGCGCGGCCACCAGCCGGGGCGGCAGGCGCAGCCGGCGCAGCGTGGCGAACACGGCCGCCGCGTCGGTGGAGGAGAGCACCGCGCCGTAGAGCAGCGACAGCCGCCAGTCCAGGCCGAGCAGCAGGTGCACCACCACGCCGACGACCACGATGCTGACCACGACACCGACCGTGGACAGCGCCGCGGCCAGGCCGAGCACCGGCCGCAACGTGGTCCACCGCGCGGTCAGGCCGCCCTCCGCGATGATCACGATGAGCGCGCAGAAGCCCAGCACCCGGGTCAGTTCGACGTCGTCGAACCGGATGCCCAGGCCGGCCTCGCCGAGCAGCACGCCGAGCGCCAGGTAGACCAGCAGGCTCGGTACGCCGAGCCGGGTGGAGAACCGCACCGCCCCCACCGCGACCAGCAGCACGGCGGCGCCCACGAGCAGCGCGACGTCGAGCCCCGGGGTCATCGCCGGCCGGCCCGACCGGACCTCACGCCGTGCTGCCGTCGCGCAGCCGGCGCAGCACCTCGGGCAGCCCGTCGTGCGGGCGCTCGACCAGGAACAGCTTGTCGCGGCTGGCCGCGCCGGACCGCAGCGACACGGTCGCCGGCCGGACGCCGAGCGCGTCGGCGAGCGCGCGCCGGGCCGCCTCGGTGGCGCGGCCGTCCACCGCCGGCGCGTGCACGGCCACGACGAGCGCGGGGCCGTACGGCCCGTCGAACCGCCCGCCCACCCGGGCGCGGGCCGCCCCGGGCTTCACCCGCACCGCGACGGTGAGTGCGTCGTCCGCGCTCGTCATGGTCAGCGCGGCCGGGCCTCGGCGAGCAGGGTGGTGGCGGCCTCGCAGTGCGCGCACGGGGTGAAGCCCAGCGCGACCGCCTCGGCGACCGGCAGCGGTTCGTCCTCCCGGCCCACCAGGTGCGGGCAGCCGGGCAGGTGGAAGCGGGGATGGCCGTCGACCACCAGCACGTCGCCCGGTAGCCGGACCAGCCGGGCGACGTCGCCGGTGGAGAGGTACTCGGCGGGCGGGTCGCCGTCGAACGCCTCGCCCGGCGCGGGCGAGGTGGGCCGGGCGGTCTCCGGCACGCGCGGGCCGGGCGGCGAGTAGGGCGTCGCGTCCGCGACGACCGGGTCCGCGTCCACCGGATCCGGGTCAAGCGCCGCCGCGTACGGCCCGGCGGGCTCGGCCTCGAACGCGTGTGTGTACGGCCCGGCCTCGGCGTCGAACGCCGGCGTGTACGGCTCGGCGGCGGGCGTGTACGGCCCGGTGTCGGACGGCTCGGCCGGCGGCGAGTACGCGGCCGGCGGCGGGGCGTCGTCCGGGTCGGTCACCGGCGATCCGGGCGGTTGCCGCCACCCGGATCCACCGGCGCCGGCCGTGGACGTGTGGTGCGGGACCGGGCTCACCGGCTCGTCCGGGGACGGGACGGTGTGCGCGGTCCGTGGTCGCGGTCCGGTCTCCCGGCCGGCCGTGGCCCGTGCCGCGGCGGCCTGGCGGGCGAACGCGACGAAGGCGACGGCGGACAGCAGGCTGGCCGCGATCGAGACGATGAGCAGGAGGCTGGACCCGCCGGCGAGACCGGCGATCAGCAGCACGACCGCGACGAGGATGAGCAGGATGCTGGCGGCTACCACGGCTCACCCCCGGCCGCGTCGTGTCGGTCTGGGCGGTCGGTGGCCGTCACGGGGACGGCCACCGACGCGGGATCAGCGGCCGGACTCGAGCGAGCCCGAGCGGCCACCGCCGTAGGAGCCGGCGAGGCCGGCCGCGGCGAGACCGTTGCTGCCTGTGGCACGGGTGCCCTCGGTGCGGTTCATCTCCACCTCGAGACCCTGGCCGCGACCGTCGAGGTCACGCAGCTGGCTCTCCAGGTACGCCTTGAGGCGGGTGCGGTACTCGCGCTCGAACTGCTTGAGCTCCTCGATGTGCTTCTGCAGCGCGGTGCGCTTGGCGTCCAGGCCGCCCATGGCCTCCTGGTGCCGCTGGCGGGCGTCCCGCTCCAGGGCGTCGGCCTTGGCGCGCGCCTCCCGGGTGACCTCCTCGGCCTTCGAACGGGCCTCGGAGAGCAGCTGGTCGGCCTCGCGACGGGCGTCGGAGACGTGGTCGTCGGCGGTGCGCTGGGCCATCATGAGCACCCGCAGCGCCTGCTGCTCGCCGTCACCGGTCACGCCGGCCGGGCCGCCCTGCGTGCGGACCTGCTCCAGCTCGGCCTGCATCGCGCGGGCCGCCTGCTCGGCGGCCGCCTTGTCGCGCTGCACCCGGTCGAGCTGGGCCTTGACGTCGTTGAGCTCCGCCGCGAGGCGGGCGTCACCGCCGGGGCCGGCGGGAGCGCCACCCCGACCGCCGCGCTCCACCTGGGCGCGCAGCTCGTTGTTCTCCTCGATCAGACGGGCCAGCTCACGCTCGACCTCGTCCAGGAAGGCGTCGACCTCCTCCTCGTCATACCCCCGCTTGCCGATCGGCGGCTTTTTGAAGGCGACGTTGTGGACGTCGGCCGGGGTCAGCGGCATCGAAACTCCTCGGGTCAGTTGCGGCCGCGAAAGCGCTCTGGTCAGGCAAACGCGAAGATCAGGCGCCTAAACACGAACTCCATCAGCACGAACAGGATAACCAGGAGCACAAGGGAGGCCAGGTCGATGCTCACGGTACCAATTCGCAGTGGTGGGATCACACGCCTCAACGCTCGCAGGGGCGGATCAGTGACGCTCCACACGACTTCCAGTCCCGCCGACGCTCCCCGTCCCGGTTGCCAGCGGCGACCATAGGCCAGCACCGCTCCAAGAACAAATCGCGCCAATAGGACAATTAGGAAGATGTACAGCAGCAGGTAGAGCACCTGGAACAGGATCGACAACACGGCAGGCGACGTCCCTCGGTCGTGCGGCTCAGCTCAGGCTGAAGAAGCCGCCCTCAGCGATCTTGGCCTTGTCCTCCGCGGTGACCTGGACATTGGCCGGTGAGAGCAGGAACACCCGGTTGGTCACGCGCTCGATCGTACCGCGCAGACCGAACGCGAGCCCGGCCGCGAAGTCGACGAGCCGGCGGGCGTCCGCCTCGTCCATCTCGGTGAGGTTGATGATCACCGGTACGCCGTCCCGGAAGTGCTCGCCGATGGTCCGCGCCTCGCGGTACGTGGTCGGGTGCAGCGTGGTGATCTGGTAGCGCTGCTCGTCCTCCGGCGCCACACGCTCCCGCTCGCGCGGCTGAGCCTGCGGCGCGAGCGCGAGATTGTCCCGGGTGTGATAGGTCAGGGCGCCCGAGCTGTCGCCGCCGGAGGACCGGGTGATCGACCGCACGCTGGACCGCTCGGCCCGCTCCGGGCGCTCGGTCTCGGCCCGGTCGACGTCGGCGGCGCGGCTGGAGGCGCGCTCGGACAGCCGGCCCCGCTCGCCGAGCCGGCCACGCGTCGTCGGCGGCTCCTCGGCCTCGTCGTCGTCCTCGTCGGCGAACTCCTCGGCGTACCGGCTCGACCGGTAGCGCGACGAGTCCCGGTAGCCACCCTTGTCGTAGCCACCGTCCTCGTACGCCCGCTCGTCGTCCTCCTCGACGAGACCGAGCCAGACCCCCGCCTTGCGCAGTGCACCCATCCCCGCGCCCTTCCGTCCGCCGTGCGGCACGCGCCCCCGTGCCGTGTCGCTTGATCACGAGTGGACGATCATGCCCACCGGACCGGATCGGCAATCCCCTGACGTGCGGTTCGCGGTCCGCCCGTCACGGCCCCCGGCTACGGGAACGCCGTCCTGAACAACACTGATGTAATTTGCTTCCGTCGTGGTGAGGCTACCGCAGCGCAGGGCGCATTCCGAGCAACGCGCTGCCGACACGGACATGTGTCGCGCCGTGACCGATCGCGCTCTCCAGGTCTCCGCTCATGCCCGCCGACAGCACCGTCGCGCCCGGATGGTCGGCCCGCAGCGCCGCCGCCACCTCGGCCAGCCGGGCGAACGCCCGGTCCGGCTCCCAGCCCAGCGGCGCCACCGCCATCAGGCCCGCCAGCCGCAGCCCGTCGGCCCCGGCCACCGCCGCGGCCACCGGGTCGAGCCCGCGCTGCGGATCTGCCGCGCCCGGCAGCGCGCCGCCCCGGGCCGGGTCGCCGTCGATGCTCACCTGCACCAGCACGTCCAGCGGCCGGTCCCGGACCGCCCCGGCGGCGGCGTCCAGCGCGGCGGCCAGCCGGACGCTGTCCACCGACTGGACCACGTCGGCGTAGCGGACCACCGAGCGGGCCTTGTTGCGCTGCAACTGGCCGATGAAGTGCCAGCGCGGCGCGGCGCCGGTCTCTGCCACCGCCTGCGCCTTCGGCGCCGCCTCCTGGTCGCGGTTCTCCCCGACGTCGGTCACACCGAGCCCGGCCAGCGCGACCACGTCCGCCGCCGGGTACGTCTTGGTCACCGCGACCAGGGTGACCTCGTCGCGCGGCCGCCCGGCGGCCGCGCAGGCGTCGGCGATGCGGGCCCGCACCCGGGCCAGCCCGGCCGCCAGCTCGGCACGCCGCTCGGGCCGCACCGCCGTCTGTGACTCCGTCATCGGCGCGGCTCAGGACCCGTTCTTGAGGAAGTCGGGCACGTCGACGTCGTCGAACAGCACCCGGCGCGACGGCTGCTGCGGCGCCGGCATGGTGGCCGGCGGGCTCACCGGAGCGTTCGGCTGGGCCGGCGGGTTCTGGTTGCTCTTGCGCGGCGGCTCGACCGCCTTGTACGCCGGCGTGCCACCGTCGAAGCCCGCCGCGATCACTGTCACCCGCACCTCGTCGCCGAGCGCGTCGTCGATGACCGCACCGAAGATGATGTTCGCGTCCGGGTGGGCCGCGTCGGTGACCAGCTGCGCCGCGTCGTTGATCTCGAACAGGCCGAGGTCCGACCCGCCGGCGATGGAGAGCAGCACGCCGCGCGCGCCGTCCATGCTCTGCTCCAGCAGCGGGCTGGAGATGGCCGCCTCGGCCGCCTCGACGGCGCGGTTCTCGCCCCGGGCGCTGCCGATGCCCATGAGCGCGCTGCCGGCGCCGCTCATCACGCTCTTCACGTCGGCGAAGTCCAGGTTGATCAGACCCGGCGTGGTGATCAGGTCGGTGATGCCCTGGACACCGGAGAGGAGCACCTGGTCGGCGGTGCGGAACGCGTCCATCATGGAGATGTTGCGGTCGCCGAGCGCGAGCAGGCGGTCGTTCGGGATCACGATGAGCGTGTCGCACTGGTTGCGCAGCTCCTCGATGCCCGCCTCGGCCTGGACCTGCCGGCGCTTGCCCTCGAACGAGAACGGCCGGGTGACCACACCGATGGTGAGCGCGCCGAGCTTGCGGGCGATGTTCGCCACGACCGGCGCGCCGCCGGTGCCGGTGCCGCCGCCCTCGCCGCAGGTCACGAACACCATGTCGGCGCCCTTGAGGACCTCTTCGATCTCGTCGCGGTGGTCCTCGGCGGCGTTCTTGCCGACGTCCGGGTTGGCGCCCGCGCCGAGTCCCCGGGTCAGCTCCCGGCCCACGTCGAGCTTGACGTCCGCGTCGCTCATCAGCAACGCCTGCGCGTCGGTGTTGATCGCGATGAACTCGACGCCCTTGAGCCCAACCTCGATCATCCGGTTGACGGCGTTGACGCCGCCGCCCCCGATGCCGACGACCTTGATGACCGCCAGGTAGTTGTGCGGAGGTGTCATCTCCGGTCCTTTCCCTTCGAGATTGGCATGGGCCGACCCCACACGGCTTGGCCGGATCAGCGGCCGGACACTCCCCCGTGGCCTCCGACGACTGAACCCTCACCCTCTACTAGAGGCTTAGAGTTATGTCAACCACTGATCTCTTCGGGGCAACGTATGCGCCGCCGCGCCAGGAGCCAAGGACCTGTTCCGGCGTGTCGCCGACCGAGCGACAGGGGACACAGCGCCCGCCCGCTGAGCCTCGGGTCACTCGAACGTGACCACGTCCGGCGCGCTGACGTCGATCCGGTCCGCCTTGCGGCTCAGCAGAGCGGTCGCCACCGTCGACTTGTCGGTGCCCCGGGAGGCGTCGCCCCAGAACACCTGACGCTCACCGCGCAGCAGCAGCGTGATCCGGGCCAGGCCGGCCACGTCCACCGCGACCAGCTCCGCGCGCAGCTTCTCCCCCAGCGCCGCGAGCACCGCCAGCCCGGCCCGCGTACCCGGGTCGTCGGGGCCCGGCCGGGCCACCCGGACCTGCGGCAACCCGTCCGGCGCCCGGTCCAGGCGCTGGAACACCACGCCCGAGCCGTCGACGACCACGAAGCCCTCACCCTGCGGCACCGCCGCCACCGGGGTGCGCTCCCGCACCCGGATCACCAGCGTGCCCGGCCACTCCCGTTCCACAGTCGCGCTCGCCACCGGCGGCAGCGTGCCGACCTTGCGCGCGGTCGCGTCCAGGTCCACCCGGGCCAGCGGCGCATTGTCCGGCACCGCCGCGGCGTCGCGGATCTGCACCGGGGTGACCAGCCGCGCGCCGACCACCCGTACCTCGCGGACGCCGAACAGGCCGGTGCCCAGCACCGTCCACGCCACCAGGCCCGCGACGGCGAGCACCGCCGCGGCGACCGCCCACGGCAGCGCCGCCCGCATCCGCCGCTGCCGGGCCCGGGCCATGAACCGGCGGGTCGACGGCGGCACCGCGTCCGCGTTCGCCCGCACGAGCTGCCAGCGCCGGGCCGGGCTGCGCCGCCCGCCGCCGCCGTCCGGTCCAGGGGTACGGCCGCGGGCCGGACCGGGACTCATCCGGCCGGGGTCGCCGCGCCGTCCGGGTCGACGCCGGCGCCGAGCCCCGTGCCCCCGGCGGAGCGGGCGAGCAGGGCGTCGAGCAACTGGTCACCCATCAGCGAGATCGGCGGCGCGCCCATGGTCACCACCACGTCGCCGGTCCGCGCCCGCCGGGCCACCTCGGCCGGCACGTCGTCCCACGACTCGACGAACACCTTGCGTTCGGCCGGCAGCGACACCTCCTGGATCAGTGCGGCCGAGCCCTCGCCGGGGCGACGCGTCTCACCGGGGCCGAAGACCTCCAGCAGCACCACCTCGTCGGCGATGCCGAGCGCGGCGGCGATCTCCGCCTGGTTGTCGCGGGTGCGGTAGAGCCGGTACGGCTGGAACACCACGATCAGCCGGCCGTCGCCGGCGACCTCGCGCAGCGTCTGCAACGCCAGCGTCATCGAGGTCGGGTGGTAGGCGTACTCGTCGTAGACCAGCACGCCGTCGGCCACGCCCTTGCGCTCGAAGCGCCGCCGCACGCCGGGGAACGCGCCGAGCGCGGCCTCCGCCGCGGCCACCGGCAGTTCCAGCAGGTACGCGGCGAGCACCGCGGCGGCGCTGTTGAGCGCCATGTGCCGGCCCGGTACGGGCAGCCGGATCTCGCCCAGCGGCCGGCCCTCGACCTCGGCCTGGTAGCGCACCCCGTGCGCGGACGAGACGACCTCGCTCATCCGCAGGTCCGCGTCGGCGGACTCGCCGTACGTCCAGACCCGGCGGCCCTCGGCGCGCAGCGTCTCGGCCAGCCGGCGCCCGCCCGCGTCGTCGGCGCAGGTGATCACGAAGCCGGCCGGGTCGGTGAGCCGGGCGAACTCGGCGAACGCCGCCTCCAGGGTGGCCAGGTCACCGTAGGTGTTGAGGTGGTCCGCCTCGACGTTCGTGATGATCGACACGAACGGGCGGTAGATGAGGAAGGAGCGGTCGCTCTCGTCCGCCTCGACCACGAAGTGCTCGCCGGTGCCGTGGTGCGCGCCGGAACCCACCTCGGAGATCTCGCCGCCGATCACGAACGACGGGTCGGTGCCGGCCTGCTGGAGCACCATGGTGACCATCGACGTGGTGGACGTCTTGCCGTGGGTGCCGGCCACCGCCACCGTGCGGCGGCCCGTCATCGCCGCGGCGAGCGCCTCGGAGCGGTGCAGCACCCGCAGCCCGCGCCGGCGCGCCTCCACCATCTCCAGGTGGTCCTGCGGGATCGCCGAGGAGTAGACCACCGTGTCCACCCCGTCGAGGTTGGACGCCTCGTGGGTGGAGTGGATGGTGCCGCCGAGTGCCCGCAGGCCGGCCAGCGACGGCCACTCCCGCAGCTCGCTGCCGGAGACCGGCAGGCCCCGGGTGAGGAACAGCCGGGCCAGCCCGGCCATCCCGACCCCGCCCACCCCGATCAGGTGGATCCGGCCCAGGTCCTCCGCCGTCATGGTGCCGGCGGGCGTGAACTGCGCGGTGTTCATCAGACGTACCTTCCCGTCGCGGTGTCCCTCATCAGCGGGCCACCGCCTCGTAGACGAAGTTCAGCAACGCCACGTCGCCGTCGCGGCGGCCGTAGCCGGCTGCGGCGTGGCTCATCGCGTACAGCCGCTGCGGGTCCCGGATCAGCGGGATCACCGTCCGCTCCACCCAGGCCGGGGTCATCTCGGCGTCGTCGACAAGCAGGCCACCGCCCGCCTCCACCACCGGCAGCGCGTTGCGCTTCTGCTCCTGGTTGCTGTGCGGGTAGGGCACGTAGACGGTGGGCAGGCCGATCGCGGCCACCTCGGCGCAGGTCATCGCGCCGCCCCGGGCCAGCATCAGGTCGGCCGCGGCGTACCCCAGCTCCATCTCGGACAGATACGGCAGCGTGACGTACGGCACCGGCAGGTCGGTGGGCACGGAGACCGGCTCGTTGCGGGCGCCGATGACGTGCAGCACCTGCACGCCGTTGCGGGCCAGTTCCTTCGCCGCGCCGGAGACGGCCAGGTTGATCGAGCGGGCGCCCTGCGAGCCACCGGCGACGAACAGCACCGGCAGGTCGGGACGGAGTCCGAAGTGGGCGCGGGCGGCGTCACGCAGCGCGGCCCGGTCCAGCCCCGCGATGCCCCGGCGCAGCGGAACACCGACCACCCGGGCGTCGCGCAGCGCCTCGGCCTGGGCCGGCTGGTGCGGGAAACCCACCGCGACGTTCTTGGTGAACTTCATCCCGAGCCGGTTCGCCACGCCCGGCGGCACGTTCACCTCGTGGATGACGATCGGCAGCTCCCGCCGCCACGCGGCCAGGTAACCCGGCACCGAGACGTACCCGCCGAAGCCGACCACGGCGTCGGCCTGGACCTCGTCGATCACCTTGCCCGCCGCGCGCGCCGCCTTCCACATCCGGTCCGGGGTACGCACCAGGCTCATGTTCACCGACCGGGGCAGCTGGTAGGCCGGGATCTGCCGCAGGTCGTAGCCGGCCGGCGGGATCAGCTCGTTCTCCAGCCCCTTGGGTGTGCCCAGACAGGTGATCCGGACGCTCGGGTCGTGTCGGCGCAGGCAGTCGGCGAAGGCGAGCAGCGGGTAGATGTGCCCGCCCGTACCCCCTCCGCAGAGCACCACCGAACGCAGCGGACCCATCAGCGTCTCCTCTCGCTCGCCGCGCCGGCGCGCGCCCGGTCGGACCGGGCGCCGCGGGGCGCGGCCTGGTCGTCCTGCCGCCGCTGACGGGACCGGGGCACGGACCCTCGGTCGGCCGGGGGCGGCGCCGGTCGGCGACGCCGGCCGGGAAGCGGCGGCAACGGGGCCCACACTAGTCGGACCCATCGGGCGGGCGGACGGGCATGCAGCGCTCGCGCCGCGTCCGGCTCGGCGCGGGCGAACGAGGCGAGCATGCCGATCGCGGCGAGCGTCACCACCAAGGCGCTGCCGCCGTCGGAGATGAACGGCAGCGGTACGCCGGTCAGCGGCAGCAGGCCGGTCACGCCACCGATGTTGATGACGGCCTGGCCGACCAGCCAGGCGGTCACGCCGGCGGCGGCGAGCCGGCGGAACGGGTCCTCGACCCGGCGGGCGATCCGCATCCCGGTGTACGCGAGCACGGCGAACAGCGTCAGGACCACAGTGCAGCCGACCACGCCCAGTTCCTCGGCGACGATGGCGAAGATGAAGTCGTTGTGCGCCTCGGGCAGGTAGTTCCACTTCAGCGAGCTCTGTCCCAGGCCGACGCCGAACCAGCCGCCGTTGCCGATCGCGTAGCGGGCCTGCACGAGCTGGTAGCAGTAGTCGAGCTGCTGCTCGAAGCAGGTCTTCGGGTCGGGCGGGTCGAGCCACATGGTGAGGCGGCCGAGCCGGTAGTTGTCGGCGTCCCGGGAGCCGGAGCCGGCGCCCAGCGAGGCGGCGGCCACCAGCAGGCCGACGCCGGCCAGGCCGATCGTGGACAGCGCGGCGAAGACGCGGGCCCGTACGCCCGCCGCCCAGAGCATCCCGACCACCAGCGCCAGCAGGCAGAGCATGCTGCCCAGGTCGTTGTAGCCGACGAGCACGAACAGCAGGCCCACCACCGGGAACAGCGGCGTGGCCAGTTCCTTCCACCAGCCCAGCGCGGCGCCCTTGCGGGCCAGCACGTGCGCCGCCCACAGCACCAGCGCGAACTTCGCCACCTCGACCGGCTGCAGCGAGATCGGGCCGAGGGAGAGCCAGAGCAGTTCGGCCTTCAGCGGCCCGATCGAGGTCACCCCGAACAGCGAGTTCAGCGCGACGAGCAGGTTGAGCGTGAGCAGCAGCGCCACCGCCACGCCGAGCGCCGGACGGCTGACCGCCCGGAACGTGCGCGCAGGCAGCCGCTGGCAGGCCCAGAACGCGCCGATGCCGATCACCGCGAACACGGCCTGCTTGGTCAGCGACGCGGACGCGTCGCCGCCCTCGGCGAAGTCCTTCACGCTCGTGGCGGAGAAGACCATGGTGAGGCCGATCAGCAGCAGCAGGCCGGCGCTGGACAACAGCAGGTAGTACGAGGCCAGCGGCCGGGCCAGCAGGCCGCGCAGCGCGGCCAGGCCACCGGCCGGATCCCAGCGTGCGGCCGGCGGTTCGGCCGGGGGCGTGGCCGCCGGGGCACGGCGGGCCGGCGGGTCGCTGGTCACCTGGATGTCTCGTCCCTCCCCCACAGGCCCATCATGGCCGTTCGAACCGCCCGCCCGTGGCGCAACCGCCCGGTCGGCGTGTCGGATCTGAAGGAAGGGCCCCTTATTAACAGACGTCTGTTAATAAGGGGCCCTTCCCTACACCCGGGGCGTCAGCTGACCGCGGCGAGGAACTCGCTGTAGAACAGGCCCAGCGCGATGGCCACGCCGATGCCGGCGATGATCCAGAACCGGACCACGATGTTGACCTCGCTCCAGCCCGCCAGCTCGAAGTGGTGCTGCAACGGCGACATCCGGAACACGCGCTTGCCGGTGGTACGGAAGGAGATGATCTGGATGACCACGGACATCGTGATGATCACGAAGAGGCCGCCCAGGATCGGCAGCAGCAGGATGGTGCGGGTGGACATCGCCATGCCGGCGATCAGGCCGCCCAGTCCGAGCGCGCCGGTGTCGCCCATGAAGATCCGCGCCGGGGACGTGTTCCACCACAGGAAGCCCACGCACGCGCCGGCCGCCGCGCCGGCGATCAGCGCGATCTCCAGCGGGTCGCGCACGGCGTAGCAGTACGACTCGGTGTAGTTCGGGTCGGCGCACCAGTGCCGGTACTGCCAGAACGCGATCAGCGCGTACGCCGCCAGCACCATCACCGAGGCGCCGGTGGCCAGGCCGTCCAGGCCGTCGGTGAGGTTGACGCCGTTGGTGGCCGCCATGACCACCATGATGATGACGATCACCGCGCCGATCTTGCCGATCTCCAGCGCCGGGATGTCCCGGATGAAGCTCAGCGTGGTGCTGCCCACCGTCTCGGTGTTCGTCGCGTTGCCGCCGGCGTCGGTCATGCTCGACGGGAAGTAGACGGCCACCGCGCCGAACACCGCGCCGACCAGGATCTGCCCGGCCAGCTTGCCCCGCTTGTTGAGACCGCCGCTGTGCCGCTTGCGGACCTTCAGGAAGTCGTCGATGAAGCCGACCGCGCCGGAGAACACCATCAGCCCCAGCAGCACCAGCGCCGTGATGGTCGGCTCGACCTGCGCGATCTGCGCGTCCGGCAGCGTGGTCAGGGCCAGGTGCCCGGCCACGTACGCGATGACCGTGGCCAGGATGAAGACCACGCCGCCCATCGTCGGCGTGCCCTTCTTGCCCTCGTTGCTGGCGAGCCCGAGGTTCGATCGGATCGGCTGGCCGGCCTTGAGCCGGGCGAACACCTTGATCGCGATCGGCGTGCAGAACAGTGAGATCAGGAACGCGACCCCGATGGCGACGATGACCGCCCTCATGCGGCGCCGCCCTCCGTCGCACCGTCCGGGGCGTCCGCGCGCAGCGCGTCGGCCACCTCCCAGGTCCGGTACCGGGAGCCCTTCACCAGCACCACGTCCCCCGGACGCAGCTCGCTCCGCAGCACCTCGACGGCCGCCGCCTGATCGGTGAGCAGCACCGACTCTCCTCCCCAATTACCTACCGCTGTCGCGCCCTCGTGGATCGGCGCCGCCGGCTCGCCCACCACGAGCAGCCGGTCCACTCCCAGTTCGGCCGCGAGCCGGCCGACCTGCTGATGCCCCTGAAGTTCGAAGTCACCCAGCTCGGCCATGTAGCCGAGCACCGCGACGGTACGCCCGTCGCCGCGCATGCTGGCCAACGCCCGCAGCGCCACGCCGGTGGAGGCCGGGTTGGCGTTGTACGAGTCGTCGATCACGGTCACGCCGTCGGGACGCTCGAAGACGTCCATCCGCCGGGTGGAGACCAGGCCCAGCTCGTTGAGCGCCGCCGCCAGGTCGGGCAGCGGCAGGCCCAGTTCCCGGCCGACCGCCGCGGCGGCGAGCGAGTTGGAGACCTGGTGCCGGCCGGTGAGCCCGAGCCGCACCGGCGCGCTGCCCTCCGGGGTGACAAGGGTGTACGAGGGCCGTCCCCGGCCGTCGAGCGTCACGTCCACGGCGCGCACGTCGGCGCGCTCCGACTCGCCGTAGCGCACCACCCGGGCCCGGGTACGCGACGCCATCGCGTCCACCCGCGGGTCGTCGGCGTTGAGCACCGCCAGCCCGTCGGAGGGCAGCGCCTCGACCAGCTCGCCCTTCGCGAGCGCGATGGCCTCCACCGAGCCGAACTCGCCCAGGTGCGCCACGCCGACGTTGAGCACCACCGAGATCCGCGGCGGCACCACGTCGCACAGGTAGCGGACGTGCCCGACCCCGCGGGCGCCCTTCTCCATCACCAGGTAGCGGGTCTCCGGCGTGGCCTGCAACGCCGTGTACGGGTGCCCCAGCTCGTTGTTGAACGAGCCGGGCGGCGCCACAGTCGGGCCGAGCCGGACCGCGAGCTGGGCGATCAGGTCCTTGGTGGTGGTCTTGCCGGACGAGCCGGTCAGCCCGATCACCGTCAGCCCGGGCAGCCGGTCCACCACCGCGCGGGCCAGCCGGCCCATCGCGTCGAGCGCGTCGCCGACGAGCACCATCGGCACGCCCGGCACCTCCCGGGTGCCGAGCACCGCGACCGCGCCGGACGAGATCGCGCCGGCCGCGTAGTCGTGGCCGTCGACGCGCTCGCCGGGGAAGGCGACGAACAGCCCGCCCCGGTTCACCTTGCGGGAGTCGAACTCGACGGTGCCGGTGACCCGGGCGTCCGGGTCGGCGCCGACGAGCCGGCCGTCGACGGCGGCGGCCACCTCGGCCAGCGTCAGCGGGATCACCGCTGACCCACCAGGTCACCGAAGCGGGCGCGCAGCGCCGCCGCCAGCTCCACCCGGTCGTCGAACGGCAGCACCTCGCCGCCGATCTCCTGGCCGCGTTCCTGGCCCTTACCAAGCACCGCCACCACGTCACCCGGTTCGGCCACCCGGACCGCCTCCTCGATCGCCGCCCGCCGCCCGGGCACCTCGATGACGCGGGCCGGGGTCGCGGCGGCGTACGCGCCGGCGAGCACCTCGGCCCGGATCGCGGCCGGGTCCTCGGTCCGCGGGTTGTCGTCGGTCACCAGCACCACGTCGGCGCCGCGCGCGGCCACGCCGCCCATCACCGGCCGCTTGCCCCGGTCCCGGTCGCCGCCGGCGCCGAGCACGCAGATCAGCCGGCCCTCGGTCAGGCCGCGCAGCGCGGTGAGCACCGCCTCGATCGCGTTGGCCTTGTGCGCGTAGTCGACCACCCCGCGTACCGGGGCGTCGCCGCTGACCAGTTCCAGCCGGCCGGGCACGCCGCCGCAGGCGGCCACGCCGCGCGCCGCGGTCTCCGGGTCCACCCCGGCGGCGACCAGCAGGGCGACCGCGAGCAGCGCGTTCGCCACGTTGTGCCGGCCGGGCAGCGCCACGCCGGTGGGCAGCGTCAGCCCGTCCGGGCCGTGCAGGGTGAACCGCTGGGCGTACCCCTCGCCGTCAATGCCCCCGGCCCACCAGGTCGCGTCCGGGTCACCGGCCGCCGAGTAGGTGACGGTGCCGGGCTTGTACAGCGGGCGCAGCGCCGAGTCGTCGTGGTTGAGCACCTCGACCCGGCAGCGGCCGTCGAACAGCTTGGCCTTGGCCGCGAAGTAGTCCGCCTCGTCGGCGTGGAAGTCCAGGTGGTCGGAGCCGAAGTTGGTGTAGCCGCCGACGTCGAACCGGACGCCGCCGACCCGGCCCATCGCGAGCGCGTGGCTGGACACCTCCATCACCACCGTGTCCACCCCGTGCTCGCGGGCCACCGCGAGCATGGCGTGCAGGTCGGTGGCCTCCGGGGTGGTCCGGACGCTGTCGATCACCAGATCGCCGAGGCGGGTCTCCACGGTGCCGATCAGCCCGGTGACGTGCCCGGCGGCGCGCAGCCCGGACTCGACCAGATAGCTGGTGGAGGTCTTGCCGGCGGTGCCGGTCACCCCGATCACGGTCAGGCCGGCGGTCGGGTCGCCGTAGACGGTCGCGGCCACCTCGCCGAGCGCGTCGCGCGGGTCGTCGACGACGAGCACGGGCAGACCGGTGCCGGCGGCGAGCGCCGCGCCGGCCGGGTCGGTCAGCAGGGCCACCGCGCCCGCCTCCGCCGCCGCGGCGGCGAACTCCGCGCCGTGGCGGCGGGCACCGGGCAGGGCGGCGTACAGGTCGCCGGGGCGTACCTCCTGGCTGGCGTGGGTCACGCCGGTGACGGCCGGTTCGTCGGCCTCCTCCGGCAGAGTCGCCGCCACGCGGGCGGCGAGGTCGCCGAGCCGTACGGGACGCACGGTTGTGGGACGTGGATTGCCGGGCACGGCGTCAGACCCTACCCGGTCGTCCGGTTCCGACCGCACAGCCGCCCCGGTGGTTCGTCGCCACTCACCGATGATGTCCCGCCGCCCCCGCTCAGCGCGGAAAGACCTCGAACTTCGGGGACTTGTTGGTCAGCGACGGCGGCACCCGGTAGTGGCGGAGAGTGAAGCCCATCATCTCCCGGAACGCGGGCGCGGCGACCGCGCCGCCCTCGCCGCCGGGGCTCCAGACGAACACCGCCACCACGTACCGGGGGTTCTCCGCCGGGGCCATGCCGATGAACGAGCCGACCGGCCCGGGCTGCTCCTTGCCGTTCTCGTAGCGCAGCCCGGTGCCGGTCTTGCCGGCCACCCGGTAGCCGGGCACGGCGGCGGCCAGTCCGGTGGCCTGGCCGTCCGGGCCGTCGACCGTGGTGACCGCCTCCATCATCCGGCGCAGCGCCGCCGCGTTGTCGGGGCTGAGCACCGAGCGGGTGGTGGGCGCGGCGGCGGGGCTGCGCTTGCCGTCCGCGCCGATGGTCTCCTTGACCAGGTGCGGCTGCACGTACGTGCCGTTGTTGGCGATGGCGGCGTACGCGGCGGCCATCTGCAGCGGCGTGGCGTCCACGCTGTGCCCGATCGGCACCGACCCGTACGCCGAGCCGCTCCACTGGTCCGGCGGGAGCAGCCGGCCGGAGGCCTCGCCGGGCATGCCCTCGCCGGTCGCCGCGCCCAGCCCGAACCGCTTCTGGTAGTCGAACAGACGGTCCTTGCCCAGCTTCTCGGCGATCTCGATGGTGCCGACGTTCGACGAGAAGGCAAGCATGCCGGGGATGCTCATGGTGCGGCCGCCGGCCGGGTGGGTGTCGCGGAAGGTGACGCCGCCCCGGACGATCGTGTCGGAGACCGGGAACTTGGTGTCCGGCGTGATCACGCCCTCCTGGAGCGCCGCGCCGTAGGTGATCGCCTTGTGGATCGAGCCGGGGTCGACCACGAACGTGGTGGCCGCGTCGTCCCGGTCCGCCGGGGAGCCGACCTTGGTGGGGTTCGCCGCGTCGTACGTCGGCTGGCTGGCCTGCGCCAGCACCTCACCGCTCGGCACCTCGATGATCACCGCGGCGCCGACGCTGCCCTTCACCTTGGCCGTCTGCTTCGCCAGGATCCGCTGCGTCATGAACTGGAGGTCCCGGTCGACGGTGAGCTTCAGCGAGCTGCCCGGCTGCGGCTGGGTGGTGCGGCTGTAGCCGCCCGGGATGGGCGCGGCCAGGTCACCGAGGCCCACCTCGTAGGTCCGCTTACCGGCCTGTCCGCGCAGCACGTCGTCGTACTTCGCCTCCAGCCCTTCCAGGCCGTTCATGTCCTGGCTGACGAAGCCGAGCAGGTTGGCGGCCAGGTCGCCGCCGGGCACCTCGCGCCGCTCGTCACGGTGCACGTTGATGCCGGCCAGGTCGAGCTCCATGATCCGCTTCGCGGTGCCGATCTCCACACCGCGGGCCAGGTAGACGAACTGCAACGGGGTGTCGGTGCCGGGCAGGGTGCGCTGGCGCATCTTCTCGGCCAGGTCGGACACGGGCACGCCGAGCAGCGGGGAGAGCAGGCGCGCGGTGGCGAACCGGTCCTTCACCCGGGTCGGGTCGGCGAACACGTACCGGGCCTCGACGCTGTGTGCCAGCGGCTCGCCGCTGCGGTCGAGGATCGCCCCACGCGGGGCCGGCAGCTCGACCACGGCGAGCCGGTTGGGCAGGCCGCCGTCGGCGTACGCCGGGGTGTCCACGGTCTGGAGGTAGACCAGCCGCACGCCGATGCTGGCGAACAGCGCCAGCGCCAGCACGGTGCCGAGCCGCAGCCGCCGGCGCGGGTCGCCGAGTCGCGGCGGCCGGCGCGGCTTGCGTACCGGCCTGCGGGGTTGCGCGGCCGGGCGGCGCGGCTGGGACCGGCGGCGCGGCGGAGGCGCGTCCTCGTCGTCGTCGAACGGCTCCCGCACCGGCCGGGACGAGACGGTCCGCACCACGCCGGCCCGGCCGCCCGCGGCGGTAGACCGGCGCCCGGACCGGGCGCCGTCGGTGGCGGGCTCGCGCGTGCCGGCCCGGCCGGCCCGGCCGCCGTCGAGCACCTGCAACGCGGGCCGGAACGGGTCGCCGGACCGGTTGCTCCGGGGGGTACGCCGTTGCTCGGCGCCGCCGCCCTCGCGCACGGTCCGCCCGCGCGGGGTGTACGCGCGGGCGTCGGAGATCCCGCCGAGGCCCGGCTCGCGCGGCTCCGACCCCCGCGACGATCCGCGCCGGGAGCCATTGGCGTCCCGGCGCGGATCATCCGATCTCGGCGGCATCGCTCAGCCTCCGTTGCCCTGCGGGCTGGTGACCGACGGGGCGCCCTGCGCGGGGTGCGGCACCCCGATGGTCTGGCCGTCCGGCAGCCGGATGTAGGCCGGGTCCTCGGACTCGACCAGGCCGAGCCGCCGGGCGTTGGCGGTCAGGTTGCCGGGCGCCTCCTGCTTGGCGATCTCCTTCTTCAGCTCCTGCTCGTCCACGTCCAGCTTGGCCTGCTGCTGCTGGAGCTTCTCCAGCTTGAACGCGTTCTCGTTGATCTTGGTGTTGACCGCCAGGATGCCCAGCACCCCGCCGACCACCAGCACCAGGATCAGCGCGACGAACGGAGCCCGGGGCACCCGGATCGGCGCCGGCGGGGCGACCCGCAGGCGCGGCGCGGGCGCACCGGTGACCCGGGTACGCTCGGCCGGCCGCAGCGCGGCGCTGCCCTGCGTCGGAAACTCGCGCGCCCCCCGGGCGCGAGCCTGCTCCCGGCGGTCGGTCGCGGTCGTGTCCCGCGTGGTGCGCTGCGCCGCGGTCCGGCCCCCCGACCGCGGTGCGCGCTGCCCGACGGCTCCCCGGCCGTCGCGCTTCTCGACGTTCATGTCCCCTCCCCCTCCTCGTCCGTCCCGTTCGCGTCCCCCGGGGCCGACCGCGGGTCCTCGCCGGACCCCGGTGACCCCGTCCCCGGTTGGTGCATCGCCTTCACCCGGCGGCGGTACCGTTCGCGGTCGGTACGCCCCTGCCGGGCCGCCTCCGGATCGAGCCGTTCCGCGGCACGCAGCCGCACCGAGGCGGCACGCGGGTTCGCGGCCACCTCCGCCTCCCCGGGCAGCTCGGCGCCCCGGCTCAACAGCCGGAACGTCGGGCCCGACCCGGGCAGTTCGACCGGGAGGTCGATCGGGCCCTTACTGCGGACCCGATCGGCGAGCGCCTGCTTGGTGAGCCGGTCCTCCAGCGAGTGATAGGACAGGACCACCATGCGGCCGCCCACTGTGAGCTTGTCCAGAGCAGCCGGCAGCGCCGTCTCCAGCGCTGCCAGTTCTCTGTTTACCTCGATCCGTAAAGCCTGAAACGTTCTCTTTGCCGGGTGTCCACCGGTTCGCCGGGCCGGTGCCGGAATGGCGTCCCGGACCAGCTCGGCCAGCCGGGCCGAGGACGTGATCCGGTTGCGCTCCCGTTCCCGGATGATCGCCGAGGCGATCTTCCCGGCGAACTTCTCCTCGCCGTACACCCGCAGCAGGCGGGCCAGGTCCGGGTGGGAGTACGTGTTGACCACCTCTTCGGCGGTCACCCCCCGGGTCTGGTCCATCCGCATGTCCAGCGGCGCGTCCTGTGCGTACGCGAACCCGCGGTCGGGCGCGTCCAGTTGCAGGGACGAGACGCCGAGGTCGAACAGCACCCCGTCGATCGCCGGGTAACCGAGCCGGTCGAGCACCTCGGGCAGCTCGTCGTAGACGGCGTGCTCCAGGTGGATCCGGTCGGCGAACCGGGCCAGGCGGACCCGCGCGTGGGCGAGCGCCTCGGTGTCCCGGTCCAGGCCGATCAGCACCGTGTCCGGATGCGCCGAGAGCACCGCCTCGGCGTGCCCGGCCAGGCCGAGCGTGGCGTCGACGTGCACGGTGCGACCGGGCCGGCCCAGTGCGGGGGCCAGCAGCTCGAGACACCGCTCGAGCAGCACCGGCACATGCGTGCCGCGTAGCTCCCTCATCTCGACCCCCACCCCGTTCGCCAACCGTTCCGTCACGTGTCCGTCGTCGCCACGACGCCTCGCCATACCGCCAGATCCCCATCCGCTCCCGCCCGCCGGAGGCCGCGGCCCTCCGTGTCGGATCGTGCGCCTGGCACCGGGGAAGGGGTGCCAGGAACTCGAAAGCGGCTGGAGATCTCGCAGTACGTCGGGCGCCGTCACGCCCTACAGACCGCCGGGCAGCACCCCCTCCTCGATGTCGGCGAAGTCGTCTTCGCTCTCCGCGAGGTAGGCCTCCCAGGCCGCCCTGTCCCAGATCTCCACCCGGGTGCTCGCTCCGATCACGACCAGATCCCGGTCCAGTGCCGCGTACGACCGCAGGTGGCCGGGAATCGTGACCCGCCCCTGCTTGTCCGGCACCTCGTCGTGCGCGCTGGCGAAGAAGACCCGGCTGTAGGCCCGGGCCGCCTTGCTCGTCATCGGCTGCGCGCGCAACTGGTCCGCGATCCGCTGGAACTCGGGCATCGGGAAGACGTAGAGGCAGCGCTCCTGCCCTTTGGTGATCACGACACCCCCCGCCAGTTCGTCCCGGAACTTCGCCGGCAGGATCAACCGGCCTTTGTCGTCCAGGCGCGGAGTGTGGGTGCCGAGGAACATCGGCCCAACCCCCTCGCCCTGAGCGGCGTTCGCGGCGCCGCTGACCCCCCGGGCCGGTGTGGCCCTCCCGGCCTCACCATCGCGCCCCACTCTACTCCACTTCCCTCCACCTGCAACCAGAATCGCCCGCGCGGCGTGGCGTTTCCGCGCGCAAAACCGCACGTCAACGCGGGTGGGGCGGAGTGGAGGGGGTGGGGCGCGCCCCACACCGTCCGCTACCCGACATCGACCGCCGCCGTCCGGCCCCGCGCGCTCCGCCCGTCCGCCGGGCCGACCCCGGCCGAACGGTTCGCCGTCGGCGGCGATCTGGTGGAGGTGGCGGTCCGGTAACCTCGCTCGCGTGACGGACGCGAAGATGCCCTTGCGGGCAAAGGTGGCCAGCTCCGTGTCGCGCACCGCCGCGGCGCTGTCGCGGGCCGCGGGCCGTGGCGACGGCTCGGTGATCGGCGGCTGGATCGGCCTCAAGATCGACCCGGACCTGCTCGCCCACCTCTCGGCCGGGCGGGCCATCGCCCTGGTGTCCGGCACCAACGGCAAGACCACCACCACCCGGCTCACCACCGCCGCGGTCGGCGTGCTGGGCCGGGTCGCCACCAACTCCTTCGGCGCGAACATGCCCACCGGCCACACCTCGGCGCTGGCAAAGGCCGGCAGCACGCCGTACGCGGTGCTGGAGGTGGACGAGCACTACCTCGCCCAGGTGCTGGAGGCGACCGAGCCGCACGTGGTGGCGCTGCTCAACCTCTCCCGCGACCAGCTCGACCGGGCCAAGGAGGTCGCCATGATGGCGCAGCTCTGGCGCGCCGCCCTGGTCCGGCACCCGCGGGTGCGTGTGGTCGCCAACGCCGACGACCCGATGGTGGTGTGGGCCGCGTGCCCGCCGGCCGACCCGGCCCAGGGCCACGTGCCGCCGCACGTCACCTGGTTCAGCGCCGGGCAGCGCTGGCACGACGACTCCTGGGTCTGCCCCGAGTGCGGCTCCACCATCCAGCGCTCCGGCGAGCAGTGGTGGTGCACCGGCTGCCCGCTGCGCCGCCCCGAGCCGAACTGGACGGTCGAGGACGACGGCGTGCTCGACCCCACCGGCGCCTGGCACAAGATCCAGCTCCAGCTCCCCGGCAAGGTCAACCTCGGCAACGCGGCCACCGCGCTGGCCGTCGCCGCCGAGTTCGGCGTACGCCCGGTGGACGCGGTGTCCCGGCTCGGCACCGTCACCTCGGTGGCCGGCCGCTACGCCCAGGTCGACCGCGACGGGCGCAACATCCGGCTGCTGCTGGCGAAGAACCCGGCGAGCTGGCTGGAGGCGTTCGACATGGCCGACGTCGCGCCGACACTGCTGTCCATCAACGCCCGCGACCCCGACGGGCTGGACACCTCCTGGCTGTTCGACGTGGACTTCTCCCCGCTGACCGGCCGGCAGGTGCTGATCACCGGCGACCGGGCGTACGACCTGGCGGTGCGGCTGGAAGTGAACGGCGTGCCGTTCCAGCACGTCCGCAGCTTCGACGAGGCCGTCCGCGCGGTGCCGCCGGGCCGGCTGGAGGTCATCGCCAACTACACCGCCTTCCAGGACATCCGAGCGGAGCTGGACCGTGTCAACTGAGAGCCTGCGCATCGTCTGGATCTATCCCGACCTGCTGTCCACCTACGGCGACCGGGGCAACGCGCTGATCCTGGCCCGCCGGGCCCAGCTGCGCGGCATGCCGGTCGAGGTGCTGGAGGTCCGCTCCGACCAGCGGCTGCCCGCCACCGCCGACATCTACCTGCTCGGCGGCGGTGAGGACGGCCCGCAGGCGCTCGGCGCCCAGCGCCTGATCGCCGACGGCGGTCTGCACCGGGCGGTGGCCCAGGGTTCGGTGGTGTTCGGCGTCTGCGCCGGCTACCAGCTGCTCGGCACCTCCTTCTTCGCCAAGGGCACCCGCTGCGCCGGCCTGGAGCTGCTCGACCTCTCCTCCGACCGCGGCCCCACCCGGGCGGTCGGCGAGCTGGCCGGTGAGGTCGACCCGCGGCTGGGCATCCCGCACCTGTCCGGGTTCGAGAACCACGGCGGTCGCACCCACCTCGGCCCGGGCGTGTCCCCGCTGGCCCGGGTCACCACCGGGGTCGGCAACGACGGCGCCACCGAGGGCGCGTGGCGGGGCAAGCTGCTCGGCACCTACTCGCACGGCCCGGCGCTGGCGCGCAACCCCGACCTGGCCGACCTGCTGCTGCGCTGGGCGACCGGCATCCACCAGCTTCCGCCGCTCGACGACACCTGGGCCGACCGCCTCCGCTCCGAACGCCGCACCGCGGTGGCCGCCGCCCCGAGGCCGTGACCGGCGCCGCCCGGCCGGGGCGGCGACCGGTGGCCCGCCGGCTCGCCGGGTTGCTGCGGCAGCCCTCGGTGCGCCGGTTCGGGCTGCTCCTGCTGCTGCTCGCCGGGTTCGGCGTGACGCTGCTGCTGGTGCCCCGGCCGGACCCGGCCGACCTGCCCCGGCTCGCCGACTCGCTCGGCGGCTACGGCCCGCCCGCGGCGGTGATCGGCGGCGCGCTGCTGCTGGTGGCGCTGGTGCCGCGGACGTTCGTCACGCTGGCCGCGGGCGCGATCTTCGGCCCGGTGCAGGGCGCCGCGTACGCGCTCGGCGCGGCGCTGCTCGCGGCGGCCATCGGCTTCACAGTGGGCCGGGTGCTGGGCCGCGAGTTCGTCGCCGAGCGGGTCCGCGGCCGGCTGGCCCGCCTCGACGGCTGGTTCGCCCGGCAGAGCGTCTTCGGCGTGGTCACCGTGCGGCTGCTGCCGATCGCCGGGTTCGGCCTGGTCAGCTACGGCTACGGCACCACCGCGGCCCGGATCCTGCCGTTCCTGGCCGGCAGCGTGATCGCCTCCGCCCCCACCGCGATCGGCTACGCGGCGATCGGCGCCGCCGCGACAAGTCCCGGTTCGATCAACTGGTACGCGGCTGCGCCTGCGAGCCTCGGCCTGATCGCCAGTGTGCTGATCATCCACCGCTGGTGGCGGGCCGAACGGCGCCGGTCTGCCGGACCGGCCGGCTGACCCGGCGGCGAAGGCGCACGACCGCGCGGAGGACCTCCGGGCCGGACCGGCCCCGGTAACGACCGCACGACGATCCCGCCCACCGGTCACCGCGCGGCACCGGCGCTACCTAGCATTCGCGAGCATGAGGCCCTCGTCCCGCGCGGCCCGCTCCCGGGCCGCCGCCGTCCTCGCTCCGGTCCTCGCGGCGGCGCTGCTCGCCGCGTGCACCCCGGGAGACCCGGCGGCCACCCCGGCGACGGCCGAGGGAATGCCCTCGACGCAGGTGACCGCCGCGCCGCGTGCCGACTTCTGCCCGGTCACCATGCCGCAGAGCTGGCAGGACGCGATCCGGGACAGCCGGCTGCCGCAGGAGCCCGGGGAGCGGTGGTCAGGGCTCACCCCGGCACCGGACGCCCGCTCCGCGTTCGCCACCGTGCAGCGCGACGGTCTCCCGATGCTGCTGGTCAAGCAGGAGAAGAACGGCGACCGACGGGTCGTGGCCACCATGCCGGACCTGTTCACCTTCCCGCTGTGGGGCGACTTCGACGGGCGCTGGCTGGTCTACGCACGCTCCGACCTCATCCGGGCGGCGCCGCACTCCACCGGTGGCGCGGAACTCTTCGTCTGGGACGCGGAGACCGGGGCCGAGCCGCGGCAGGTCGCGAGCGCCGACCAGGGCGGCGTCCCGTTCCTGCTGCAGGACGGGAAGCTCGCCGTGACCCGGATCCTCGACAAGGACCGGGCCGAGCTGACCCTGCACGACCTGGCGGCCGGAACGGTCCGCACGGTGGCCACCGGACAGGTGAGCGCTGTCGGGTTCCGCGGCGCCGACCTGATCTGGTTCGACCGGGCCACTGGCCGCCTGAACGCGATCGGCCCGGATGAGACGGCGGGCCCTCCGGCACCGCCGGCCCTGGGACCGGGGACCACGGTGGACATGACCACTGACGGCCGCACCACGGCCTGGATGTCCCGGGACGAGCGCGACCTGACCGTCTGGCGGCCGGACTGGACGGCACCCGTGCGGATCCTGCGGGTCACTCCTCCCCGGCCGGCTACGCCCTCGCTGCCGCCCGGCGCCAGGCCACCGACCGAGGACCCGTTCCACCGGATCGCCAGCCCCACTGCGGTCGGCGACCTGGTGCTCTTCGACTACCACCTGGGCTGGTACGTGGCCGACCTGCGGACCGGCTCGTACGTCCGGCTGACCGCGGACCACGCCCAGGCGATGGTCTCGGGCTCGGCGCTGCTGATGGACCCGGACGACAACTCGGTCCCCACGGAGCGGCACGCGTACTCGCTGCTGCGCCTGGACCGGCTGCCGCCACTGCCGGCGTGCCCATGACGGACCACGGGGAGCCGCCGCCGGGTTGAGGCGCGCCCCGCCTGCGGGACGCGCCTCCGGCACACGGCCGCCGGTCAGGCGACCACAGACACCATCCGGCCCTTCACCACGATCACCTTGCGCGGCTCCTTGCCGCCCAGCGCGCCCGCGACCGCCTCCAGCGCGGTCGCGCGGACGGTCTCCTCGGACGCGTCGGCGGGCACCTCGACCCGGCCCCGGACCTTGCCGTTCACCTGCACCGGGTAGGTGACCGACTCGGCCACCAGCAGGGCCGGGTCGGCGACCGGGAAGTCCGCGTACGCCAGCGAGGTCTCGTGGCCCAGCTTGCGCCACAGCTCCTCGGCCATGTGCGGGGCGAACGGGGCGACCATCAGCACCAGCGGCTCGGCCACCTCGCGCGGCGTACGCGCCAGCCGGGTCAGGCCGTTCGTCAGCTCGATCAGCTTGGCGATGGCGGTGTTGAACCGGATCCCGTCCATGTCGGCGCGGACCCCGTCGATCGCCTTGTGCAGCAGCCGCCGGGTCGCCTCGTCGGCCGGCTCGTCGGTGACCCGCAGCTCACCGGTCTGCTCGTCGACGACGGTGCGCCAGACCCGCTGCAAGAACCGGTACGCGCCGACGACGGCCCGGGTCTCCCACGGGCGGGACACCTCCAGCGGGCCCATCGACATCTCGTACACCCGGAACGTGTCCGCGCCGTACGCCGCGCACATGTCGTCCGGGGTGACCACGTTCTTCAGCGACTTGCCCATCTTGCCGTACTCGCGCCGCACCTCGGTCTCGCCGTGGAACCAACGGCCGTCGACCTCGACGACCTCCTCGGCGGGCACGTAGGCGCCGCGCGGGTCGACGAACGCGTACGCCTGGATCATGCCCTGGTTGAACAGGCGGCGGAACGGCTCGAACGACGACACGTGGCCCAGGTCGTACAGCACCTTGTGCCAGAAACGCGCGTACAGCAGGTGCAGCACGGCGTGCTCGGCGCCGCCGACGTACAGGTCGGTGCCACCGCAGTCGCCGTCGCGGCGCGGCCCCATCCAGTACGCCTCGTTCTCCGGGTCGGCGAAGCGCTGCGAGTCGGCCGGGTCCAGGTAGCGCAGCTCGTACCAGCAGGAGCCGGCCCACTGCGGCATCACGTTGGTCTCGCGGGTGTAGCGCTTCGGCCCGTCGCCCAGGTCCAGCTCCACCTCCACCCAGTCGCGCCGCCGCGACAGCGGGGTCTCCGGGGTGCTGTCGGCGTCCTCCGGGTCGAACGTCTTCGGCGAGAAGTCCTCCACCTCGGGCAGCTCGACGGGCAGCATCGACTCGGGCAGCGCGATCGGCGCCCCGGTCTCGTCGTAGACGATCGGGAACGGCTCACCCCAGTAGCGCTGCCGGGAGAACAGCCAGTCGCGCAGCCGCCAGGTGACCGCGCCGGCGCCGTGCCCGTTCGCCTCCAGCCACTCGATGATCCGGGCCTTCGCGTCGGCGACGCCCAGGCCGTCCAGGTCGATGCCGCGCTCCGGCGCGGCGCTGTTGATCGCCGGGCCGTCACCGGTGTACGCCTTGCCGTCGAAGCCCTCCGGCGGCCGCACGGTCCGCACGATCGGCAGCTCGAAGACCTCGGCGAAGTCCCAGTCCCGCTCGTCCTGGGCCGGCACCGCCATGATCGCGCCGGTGCCGTACCCGGCCAGCACGTAGTCGGCGATGAAGATCGGCATCTGCCCGCCGGTCACCGGGTTGGTCGCGTAGGCGCCGACGAAGACGCCGGTCTTCTCCTTGCTGTCCGCCTGCCGCTCCACGTCCGTCTTGGCCGCGGCGGCCTTCCGGTACGCCTCGACGGCCTCACGCGGGCCGGCGTGCCCGCCGGTCCAGGCGTCCTTCGTCCCCCTCGGCCAGGCGGCCGGCGTCAGCACGTCGACCAGTTCGTGCTCGGGCGCCAGCACCATGTAGGTGGCGCCGAAGACGGTGTCCGGCCGGGTCGTGAACACCCGCACCGGGGCGGCGTCGGTCGGGAAGTCGATGTGCGCGCCGGTCGACCGGCCGATCCAGTTGCGCTGCTGCAGCTTGATCGGCTCCGGCCAGTCCAGTGTGTCCAGGTCCTCCAGCAGCCGGTCCCCGTACGCGGTGATCCGCATCATCCACTGCTTCAGGTTGCGCTTGAAGACCGGGAAGTTGCCGCGCTCGGACCGGCCGTCGGCGGTGACCTCCTCGTTGGCCACCACGGTGCCCAGTCCCGGGCACCAGTTCACCGGCGCCTCCGAGACGTACGCCAGGCGGTGGTCGTCGACGACCTTGCGCCGCTCCCCCACGGTCAGCTCGGCCCACGGACGCCCGTCCGGGGTGGCGCGGGTGCCGCCCTCGAACTCGGCGATCAGCTCGGCGATCGGCCGGGCCTTCTTGGCGTCCGCGTCGTACCAGGAGTTGAAGATCTGCAGGAAGATCCACTGGGTCCAGCGGTAGAACTCGGTGTCGATGGTCGCCACCGAGCGCCGCTCGTCGTGAGCCAGCCCCAGCCGGCGCAGCTGCGCCTTGAACCGCTCGATGTTGGCCTCGGTGGTGGTCCGCGGGTGGGTGCCGGTCTGCACCGCGTACTGCTCGGCGGGCAGGCCGAACGCGTCGAAGCCCATCGCGTGCAGCACGTTGCGCCCGGCCATCCGCTGGTAACGCGCGTAGCAGTCGGTGCCGATGTAGCCCAGCGGGTGACCGACGTGCAGGCCGGCACCGGACGGGTACGGGAACATGTCCAGCACGTACATCTTCTCGGCGCCCGCCCGCGGGTGGCCCGGGTCGGCCAGCGGGCCGACCGGGTTCGGCGCGTGGAAGGTGCCCTCCCGCGCCCAGGTGTCCTGCCAGCGGTGCTCGATCTCGTCGGCCAGGGCGGCGGTGTACCGGAACGGGGGGATGTCGGTCGCCGGTGCGGCTGCCTCACTCATGGCGTCTCCTCGGCGCGGATCGATTCGAAAAAATTGTGGGCGGTCTGCTGCGGGCACAAAAAAGCCCCTCGCGCAGGAGGGGCGGCCGTGCTGTCGCGCTTTCAGCGCATCAACACGGCTCGGTAAGAAGCAGGAAGAACCCGGCCATGCAGGCAGTGTACCTCGCACCCCTCGGTGGCGGCGCGCCCGTTCCACCCGCGGCGGCCGGTCCCCCGGTCCGGCGAATATTCCGGGCGTAACCGACCGACCACCTGCGGGAGTCGGCAGTAACGACAAACATGGTTAGCCTGAGATACCAATGAGATTTCTGCGGCAGACGAGGCTCGGCGTCGCGAACCCAACGGCGGGTCCAGGTGCTCTATAAAGAGCTGCCGTCCAGGCGACGAGGAGGAGGCCCGTGACACAACAGACCTGGGACGAGGTGGGCGGTCTGCTGCCGCACGACGAGTTCCGCGCCGCCAGCGAGGCCATCGTGGCCAACATCGAGCAGGTCATCGAGGGCAAGACCGCCACCGTCCGGCTCGCCCTGGCGGTGCTGCTGGCCGAGGGCCACCTGCTCATCGAGGACGTGCCCGGCGTCGGCAAGACCAAGCTCGCCAAGGCGATGGCCCGGTCCATCGACTGCTCGGTCCGGCGGATCCAGTTCACCCCCGACCTGCTTCCCAGCGACGTCACCGGTGTCAGCGTCTACAACCAGGAGACGCACGACTTCGAGTTCCGCCCCGGCGCGGTCTTCGCCAACCTGGTGGTCGGCGACGAGATCAACCGGGCCTCGCCGAAGACCCAGTCGGCGCTGCTGGAGTGCATGGAGGAGCGGCAGGTCACCGTCGACGGGGTCACCTACCAGTTGCAAACGCCGTTCATGGTGATCGCGACGCAGAACCCGATCGAGATGGAGGGCACCTACCCGCTGCCCGAGGCGCAGCGCGACCGGTTCACCGCCCGCATCGCCATGGGCTACCCGGACCCGCGCGCCGAGCTGGCCATGCTCGACGGGCACGGCGCCACCGACCCGCTGCCCGGGCTGCGGCCGGTCTCCGACGCGGCCACCGTCCGCCGGCTGATCGGCCACGTCCGGCAGGTACACGTCGCCGACGCCGTCAAGCAGTACGCGATCGACCTGGTCACCGCCACCCGGGAGGCGCCCGACCTGCGCCTGGGCGCGTCCCCGCGGGCCACGCTCCAGCTGCTGCGCACCGCCCGCGCGGTGGCCGCCCTGGAGGGCCGCGACTACGTCCTGCCGGACGACCTCCAGGTCCTCGCGGTGCCGGTGCTGGCGCACCGGATCATCCCGACCGCGGACGCGCAGCTGGCCCGGCGCACCACCGACGCGATCGTCTCCGAGCTGGTGCACCGCCTGCCGCTCCCGCACGACCGGCAGCGCTCGCCGTACGACACCCGCCCCGGCGGCGGCAACAACGGCCGCGGGCCGTACGAGCCGCGGAGGCCGTGACGTGCGCGACGGCCTGCGTGGGCTGACCACCCGCGGCCGCTCCTTCCTGGCGGCCGCGGTGGCCGCGGCGATCTCCGCCGGCATCCTGGGCGAGAAGGACCTGCTCCGGGTGGCGGTCCTGCTCGCCGTGCTGCCGCTGCTGGCCGCCGCGTACGTCGGGCGCAGCCGGTACAAGCTGGCCTGCAACAGGTCGCTGGAGCCGCACCGGGTGCCGGTCGGGGCCAGCTCCCGCGTGGTGCTGCGGCTGCAGAACCTGTCCCGCCTGCCCACCGGCACGCTGCTGCTGGAGGACCGCCTGCCGTACGCGCTGGGCAGCCGGCCCCGGGTGGTGCTGGAGCGGCTCGGCGCGCACCAGGCCAGCTCCGTGGCGTACACGGTCCGCGCGGACGTGCGCGGCCGCTACGAGGTGGGGCCGCTGGTGATCCGGCTGACCGACCCGTTCGGCCTGTGCGAGCTGACCCGGTCGTTCCCCAGCACCGACCACCTCACGGTGATCCCGCAGGTCACCCCGCTGCCGTCGGTCCGGCTACCAGGTGAGTACGCCGGCAGCGGCGACAGCCGGGCCCGGTCGGTGGCGGTGCACGGCGAGGACGACGCCGCCACCCGGGAGTACCGGAGGGGCGACGACCTGCGCCGGGTGCACTGGAAGTCCACCGCCCGCACCGGTGAGCTGATGGTGCGCCGCGAGGAGCAGCCGTGGGAGAGCCGCGCCACGGTGGTGCTCGACACCCGTGCCGGCGGGCACCGGGGCGAGGGCCCGACGGCCAGCTTCGAGTGGGCGGTCTCGGCCGCCGCCAGCATCGCCGTGCACCTGCGCGAGGCCGGCTACAAGCTGCGGCTGGTCACCGGCAACGGCGCCGACGTCGGCGCCACCGAGGCGGGCGGCGAGGGACTGCTGCTCGACCACCTCGCCGACGTGCACCTGGACCGGCGCGGCGAGATCACCACGCTCGTGCAGCAGGTCCGGCAGCGGGCCGACGGCGGTCTGATCATCGCGCTGCTCGGCACGCTCGGCACCGCCGAGGCGGAACTGCTGGCCGGGCTGCGCGGCAACGGCGCCACCTGCGTGGCGTTCCTGCTCGACAGCAACACCTGGCTCAACCTGCCACCGAACGCCCGGGCCGAGGCGGAGCGGGCACACGGCGCCGCCGCGCTCACGCTGCTGCAGAGCGGCTGGCGGGTCATCGGGGTGGAGCACGGCACCCGGCTGCCGATGCTGTGGCCGCAGGCCGGACGGGGCTCGCAGGGCTTCGCGCTGCGGGCCGCCATGGCCGAGACGGTGGCCGGCGGACGACGATGACGGGAAGGATCCCCCTGTGACCCCGCACCGCAACATCGGGTTCGTCGCCGCGGCGGCGACACTGCTGGCGGCGGCCCCCCTGTCGGCGATCTTCGAACGCTGGACCTGGCTGATCCAGGCCGCCGTCGTGGTCGCCGTGGTGGCTGGCGCGGCCGCGTTGAGCCGGCTGGGCCGGTTCCCGCTGTGGGGGCAGGTACTGGCCATGCTGGGCGGGCTGACCCTGGGCCTGACCTGGGTCTTCCCCGGCGGCACCGAACTGCTCGCGTTCGTGCCGACCCCGGCCACGTTCGCCCACTTCGGCGACCTGCTCCAGACGTCGTTGCAGGACATGCGCTCGTACGGCGTGAAGGTGCCGGACGTCGACTCGCTGCTGTTCCTCGCGGTGCTCGGCATCGGCGCGGTCGCGGTGGTGGTGGACGTGCTCGCGGTCGGGTTGCGCCGCCCGGCGCTGGCCGGTCTGCCGATGCTCGCCATCTACTCGGTGCCGGTCGCGGTCTACGTGGACAGCGTCCCGGCCACCCCGTTCGTGGTCGGCGCCGCCGGTTACCTCTGGCTGCTGGTCACCGACAACGTCGACCGGGTACGCCGGTTCGGCCGCCGGTTCACCGGCGAGGGCCGTGACGTGGACGTCTGGGAGGCGTCCCCGCTCGCCGCGGCCGGACGGCGGCTCGCCGTGGTCGGCGTGATCGTGGCGGTGGCGCTGCCGCTCGCAGTGCCCGGGATGACCGGCGGGCTGCTGAACAACGTCGGCGCCGGGCCCGGCGAAGGCAACGGGCGCCCGGGCCAGGGCGGCAGCTCGGGCCGGGTCGACCTGTTCGCGGCGCTCAGCGGCCAGCTCAACCAGAACGAGGAAGTCGAGCTGGTCAAGGTCAGTACCAACGAGACCACCCCGTTCTACCTGCGCCTGGGCGTGGTGGACGACCTGCGGCCGAGCGGCTTCCAGGCACGCGTGCCTACCGGGCGGCCGGTCACCCGCCCGCTGCCCGACCCGGGGGAACGCGCCACGCGCGGTGTCGAGCAGCAGCGCTACCGCGCCACGGTCGAGGTGACGAAGAACCTCAACATGCCGTTGCTGCCGGTCTACGCCGAGCCGGTCAACACCGACGACCTCAACGGCAACTGGCTGTACGACCCGAACCAGCAGGTCGTCTTCTCCAACCGGGAAAACGCCCGCGGCAAGAGCTACTCGTTCGACTACGTACGGTCCACCTTCAGCCCGGCGGCGCTGCGCGCGGCCCCGTCGCTGCCCTCGGACAGCCCGGTGATGCGGCAGCAGACCGAGCGGCCGTCCGTCCCGGCCGTCGAGGAACTGGTCGCGCAGCTGGTGAAGGGCAAGTCGAACGACTACGACAAGGTCCGGGCGATCTACGACTACTTCTCCGTGGAGAACGGCTTCACCTACGCGCTGTCCACCCGCAACGGCAGCAGCGGGGAGGACATCACCGACTTCCTCGCCACCAAGGTCGGCTACTGCCAGCAGTACGCGGCGGCGATGGCCTGGCTGGTCCGGGCCGCCGGTATCCCGGCCCGGGTGGCCGTCGGGTTCACCAACGGCGGCAACGCCGACGGCAGCACGTACGTGCTGACCAACCGCAACCTGCACGCCTGGACCGAGGTCAACTTCAGCGGGATCGGCTGGGTGCCGTTCGACGCCACCCCGGCGGCGGCCGTGACGGGCTCGGTCCGCTCGGCCTGGGCGCCGGACATCGACGCCCCCGAGGAGGTCACCCCGTCGGCCGGCAGCACCAGCGCTCCCGACGCGGCCGGCCCGTCGGCCGGGCCGAACGAGGCGGACCGGCTGGACAAGGACACCGACCAGGGCCTGACGCTGAACCAGGGCGGCCCGGCCGAGGAGAGCCCTGTCTGGCCGTGGTGGCTGGCCGGTGCGCTGGCGCTGCTGGCGCTGCTCGCCGTACCGGCCCTGCGCCGCTCCGCGCTGCGCCGACGCCGGCGCGTCCGGGCGGTCCCGCCCGCGGCCACCGCGCTGCCGGTGCCGGGCCAGCGCGGCGAGACGCGGCCGGTCGTCGTCGGCGTGGACGCCGAGGCGGCCCGCGCCGACGCGCACGCCGCCTGGGACGAGCTGCTCGACACGCTCGTCGACTTCCACGTCCGGGTGGACCGCACGGAGACCCCCCGGGCCACCGCCGAACGGCTGGCCCGGGAGGCACTCGCCGAGAAGGGCGACGCCGTGACCGGGGTACGCCTGCTCGGCCGCGCCGAGGAGCGCGCCCGTTACGCGCGTGACCCGCTGACCGACGCGGAGTTGCAGCCGGCGCTGCGCACGGTCCGGGGCGCGCTGGCGGCGGGCGCGGACCGCCGTACCCGGCTGCTGGCCGCGCTGCTGCCCCCGTCGGTGCTGCAGCGTTGGCGTACCGCCCTGGCCGAGCGGTCGGCAATGGTGGTGACCGCGAGCGGTCAGGTCCGGCAGCACATGACCCGCTGGAGCCCGCGCCGCCTCCTGGCCCACCGTCCCACCCGCTGACCCACCCGCCCGCCCCGCCCCCTCCCGCGCGGCCCGCCGCCCTTCGGCGTCGATCAAGGAGTTTGTGTCCAAACCCAGCCCGCTGAAGACACAAACTCCTTGATCACCGCTCCTGGCCGGACACGCACGAGATCTTGGTACGAAACGGCCCCCATAAGGGCCCTTTCGTACCAAGATCTACGGCGGCTCCCGGGATACGGGCAGCGAATCCCGCCTGCCGGGCGAGCACGGCTGATCAGGCGAGCTGGGCGCCCCGCCCCGCCCCGCCCCGCCCCGCACCGCCCCGGCCCGGCCCGGCCCGGCCCGGCCCGGCCTCGACGATCTTGCAGTTTGCGCCCGGGCGAAGGGGACATTCGGGGCACCGCTCGGGCCGAAAGTGCAAGATCGCGGGTGAGGGCGGGTGTGGCGCCTGCTGGCGGGCGCGAGGAGGCGCTTGGCGTGGCGCTGAGGCGGGGAGGCTTGGGCACGACGGGGAGCTGCTCTGCCGCGACCCCGGGCACGGTGCACACGCCCACGCGCGGGGCGACCCGGGCACGGTGCACACACGCTCACGTGCGGGGCGATCCGGGCACGGTGCGCACGCCCACGCGCGGGGCGATCCGGGCACGGTGCACACACGCTCACGTGCGGGACGATCCGGGCATCACGTGCTGACGGAGGCGCCCGGCGGTGCGCATACGAGGCGGACCGCCGGGGGCGGCGCCGAGTGGCGGGGCAGTGAGTGGACGGTGGGGTCGATCGCGGGCACGACTGAGGCCGGGCCCTCGCCCGCGCTGCCCGGCGACCGGCAGCAGGGCACCCCGGCGGCGCTCGCCAGCCTGTTACGGAGGCACCGCCGGTTTCCCGCCCCGGGTCAGGGGCGGGACGCGGTCAGCGGTGGCCCTCCGGGCGCTGCCGCCAGCGGTCCTCCATCCGATCGAGGAAGGAGCCCCGGCGACCACCACCACTGCGGCCACGGGGACGACGCCGGCTCGTTGTGCCGCCGACCACGTGCAGGTCGGGCGACTGGGATCGGCGGTGCGACTGCACCGCGTAGCCCAACGAGGCCAGCATGACGACGAAACCCGCCACGGCCACCGCGGGAATCTTGATCACGGCACCGTAGATCAACAGGGCCAGACCAGCGACGACCACGCCGGCAGCGACGAGCACGCGACGCCGCGCGTGGAAACGCGGGTCGCTGGCGCGCACGGCCGAGGCGAACTTGGGGTCCTCGGCAAGCGACCGCTCGATCTGCTCGAACAGCCGCTGCTCGTGCTCCGAGAGCGGCACGGCACTCCTCCCCGGTCACGTTGGTCGGCCCGGGCGGGCCGACAGACCGTGGCAGCCAACCGGCTGCTTACCCGCAAGTCTACGAGGGCCCCCGCGCGTCGGAAAGCGGGACGACCTACGGCCGGGTCGGTTTTTCGACTTGTCGTGTATCACGACGGCCGAGAAGACTGGCCGGACCTATGACGGACCGCCCGAATCGGGCGGCCGCCGCGTCGGCCGCCGCCTCCGCCTCGCGCCAGCCGCGCTCGGGCGCACCGAGGGTGAGCTGCTGCGGGGTCTCCCCGGCGGGGGCGAGACCTTCCATCCGGACCCCGACCAGCCGAACCGGCTCGCCCGGGGCGAGCGCGCCCCACAGCGCCCAGGCCGTGTCGAACATCTCCCGGGCGGTGTCGGTGGGCACGGCGAGGGTGCGGGAGCGGCTGATCGTCCGGAAGTCGGCGAAACGGACCTTGAGCGACACCGTACGGCCCACCTGCCCGGCCGCCCGCAGCCGAGCGCCGGCCTTGTCGGCGAGCGCGAGCAGGGACCGCCGGATCTCGTCCGGGTCGGTCACGTCGATGTCGAACGTGACCTCCGCGCCGATCGACTTCTCCACCTGTTCGGGCGTGACGCCGCGCGGGTCACGCCCCCAGGCCAACTCGTGCAGGTGGGCGGCGGACGCCTCGCCCACGGCCCGGCGCAGCAGGCCGGCCGGCGCTTCGGCGAGGTCGCGTACGGTGCGCAGGCCGAGGCGGCGCAGCGCGTCCGCCGAGCGCTCCCCCACGCCCCACAGCGCGGACACCGGCAGCGGGTGCAGGAACTCCAGCACCTGGGCGGCCGGGACCACGAGCAGGCCGTCGGGTTTGGCCCGGGTGGAGCCGAGCTTCGCCACGAACTTGCTCGGCCCCACGCCCACCGAACAGGTCAGCTGTTGCTCCTCGGCGACCCGGCGGCGGATCAGCGCGGCGATGTCGGCGGGCCGGCCGAACAGCCGTCGGGCGCCCGCCACGTCGAGGAACGCCTCGTCCAGCGACAGCGGCTCGACCAGCGGCGTGACGTCCCGGAAGATCCGCATGACCGCCCGCGACGCCTCGGTGTAGGCGGTGAAGTCGGGCGGGAGGTAGACCGCGCCGGGGCACAGCGCGCGGGCACGGGCGGTGGGCATGGCGCTGCGGACGCCGTACCGCCGGGCCTCGTAGCTGGCGGAGCTGACCACGCCGCGCGGGCCGACGCCGCCCACCACCACCGGCCGGCCGCGCAACTCGGGGCGGCGGCGCACCTCCACGGAGGCGTAGAACGCGTCCATGTCGACGTGCAGGATGGTGCAGCCGGTGTCGTCGGCGTCCGGCCCGAAGCGGGGGTCACCGCCTCGGGGCAACGACTGGCTGCGGCCCATGCCAGCAGGCTAGCCCGCCGGTCCGACAACCCCACCGCCCGCCGACCCCGCACGAGGCGGGGCCGACCCGGGCCCGCGGCCACCAGCGCACCAGCACGGACGAAGCGGGGTCAGCCCCGGATCACCAGCAGCGGGACTGTCATCTCGGCGGCGGTGTCCGCGCCGTGGTACGCCACCAGCCGCGACGCCATCGGCGGTTCGGAGCGCGTGGCGACCACCGCGTACGTGTCCCGGCAGACCACCACCACGTCGCCGATGCGGGTCAGGTGTGCCTCGGGCACCGGCCCGAACCAGCCGGTCGCCACCGCCTCGGCGCGGGTCAGCACCTGCGCGGCCGGGCCCAGCACCTCGGTCCAGGCGGCCACCACGTCGGCCTCGGCGCCCGGCTCGACGTGCAGGTAGCGGACCCGGGGCTCACCGGCGACCACCCGCACCCCGGCCAGCAGCCGGGGGTCGGTGTCCAGGTCGATGCGGTGCCCGGCGGGCACGTCGAGCTGGCCGTGGTCGGCGGTGACCAGCAACGCGGCGTCCGGCGGCAGCCCGTCGACGAGCCGGGCCAGCAGGACGTCCACCTCCGTGGCGGCGGTCCGCCAGGGCGCGGAGTCGACGCCGCTGAGGTGCCCGTGCCGGTCCAGGTCGGGGTGGTAGCCGGAGACCAGTGCGGGCCCGTTCCCGGCGGCCAGCGCCGCCAGCATCCGGGCGGCGAGCGCGTCAACGCCTGCTGCGCCCCGGTAGTCGCCGCCCCGGTTGGCGGCGAGTGTGAGGCCGCTGCCGGCGAACTCGGGACGGCTGACCACCGTCACCGCGACCCCGGCGGCGCGTGCCCGCTGGTACCAGGTGGGCACCGGCTGCCAGCTCGCCGGATCGGGGTCGCCGGCCCAGTCGACGTGGTTGAGCACCCGGTCGGTGCCGGGCACCCGGACCGTGAAGCCGAGCACGCCGTGCGCGCCGGACCCGGTGCCGGTGCCGAGGCTGACCAGGCTGGTCGGGGTGGTGGACGGGAAGCCGGTGGTGAGCGGCCGGCCGGCGGTGGCGGCCAGGCCGGCGAGCGTCGGGGCGTACGGGGCGGCGGTGGGGATCTGGTACCAGCCGAGGCCGTCGACGAGCAGCACCGCGATCCGGCGTACCCCGGCCAGGCGCGGGGCCAGGCCGAGCCGGTCGGTCGCGCCCGGTACGCCGAGCAGCGCCAGCGCGCTGGGCAGCACGTCGGTCAGGGCGCCGCCGTCGTAGCGCGGCGCCACCCGGTCCAGCGGGCCGGGAGCCGGGCCGGGAGCCGGATCGGGAACCGGGCCGGTCATGCCGGGCGGCGGGCGAACAGGTGCAGCTGGGCGGCGAGATCGCGGTACGGGGACCGGGCGGCGAGGGCGCGCTCCAGCTCCACCAGGGCGGCCTGCTGGCCGTCGGCCACCGCGGCCGGAAGAAGGTCGGCGAGCACCCGTACCCCGTGGATCTCCTCCACGACGAGGCCGGCGGTGGTGAGCAGCGCGCTCGCGTCGGCGGCGTCGTAGCGGCGGCGCAGCGTGTCCCGGCCGCCGGTGGTGCCGTGCGGGTCGGCGGCGAGCGCGGCGGCGGCGTCCAGTTGCCCGTTCATCGCCCGGCCGAACACGGCGGCGGCCCGGCCGGCGACGAGTACGCTCGCCGCGCCACCCGGCCGCAACGCGGTGACCAGCGCGGACATCACCGGTTCCGGGTCGTCGACCACCTCGAGGACGGAGTGGCAGAGCACCAGGTCCACGGTGGCCGGTTCGACGAGTCCGGTGAGCGCGTCGGCGTCGCCCTGCGTCGCGCGTACCCGATCGGCGACCCCGGCCTCGGCGGCCCGGCGGGTCAGCGCGGCGAGCGCGTCGGGGCTGGCGTCGACCACTGTGACCCGGTGACCGGCCTCGGCGAGCGGGACGGCGAAGCCGCCGGTCCCGCCGCCGACGTCGAGCACGGAGAGTCGTTCGCCGGCCCGCCGGTCCAGCTCGGCCCGGAGCACCGACCAGATGACGGCGGTGCGGGGGGTGAGGGTTCGGATCTGCTCCACGCGCCGAGCCTAGTCACCCCCCGGCCCGGGTTCAGGACTCGCCGCCGCCGGCGGGGTCGTCCTCGGCGCGGGAACGCTGGTGGTTGGCCACCGGGCCGTCGGTCACCTGGTATTCCCGCGGCTCGGCCTCGTGGGTGGGTGCCCAGTCGGCGCCGAGGCGGGTCCGTCGGGCGTTCGCCACGCCACCGGCGTTAGTGCGGTGAAAGGTCATCGGTTCATCCCCCATACCCCGGGTGGGCCACTCTGCCCACCCGCGTCGGGAGTCTCCCGCCTCCGGCTCGGAGAAACCGTAATGTGGATCACTCCATCAACGGAAATCCCTGGATGCCGGTGTGACGGGGGGCTCGATCGCGTCCAGCCGGTCCGCGGTGAGGTTCGTGACGCCCTCGTGCCGCTGCAGCCGGCCCCGCACCACGAGTGCTCCGCTGGTGCGGGCGACTCGACGGTATCTCTGCCACAACCCCGGGGAGCAAGTGACATTGAGCATCCCGGTCTCGTCCTCCAGGTTGAGGAACGTGACGCCGCCGGCGGTCGCCGGGCGCTGCCGGTGAGTGACGATCCCGCCGACCCGGATCCGCTGCCCGGGTGGCACCTGGCCGAGGCGGGCGATCGGCACCGCGCCCAGTTCGTCGAGGCGGTCCCGGATGAACCGGGCCGGGTGGCTCTCCGGGGACAGGCCGGTGGCCCAGACGTCGGCGACCAGGCGGTCCACCGCGGCCATGCCGGGCAGGGTGGGCGGGTCCGCGCCGGTCACCGTGCCGGGCAGCCGGCCGGGCCGGTCCTGGGCCGCCGCGCCGGCGGCCCAGAGGGCCTGCCGCCGGGTCAGCCCGAAACAGGCGAACGCGTCGGCGGTGGCCAGCGCCTCCAGCTGCGCGGCGGTGAGACCGACGCGGCGGGCCAGGTCCGGCATGTCCCGGTACGGCCCGTGCGCGGCGCGTTCCGCCTCGATCCGCTCGGCCACGTCCTCGCCGAGGGTACGGACGCTGCCCAGCCCGAGCCGTACCGCCGGGCCGCCCAGTCCCCAGGCGTGCGGCGGCTCGCCCGGCACGCTGCCCCACCGGGTCTCCGGGGTGGACTCCAGCACCGCCTTGGCGCCGCTGGCGTTGATGTCCGGCCGGCGTACCTCGACGCCGTGCCGGCGGGCGTCGTCGGTGAGCGTCTGCGGCGAGTAGAAGCCCATCGGCTGGGCGTTCAGCAGCGCGGCCAGGAACGGGCCGGGGTGGTAGCGCTTGAGCCACGAGCTGGCGTACACCAGGTAGGCGAAGCTCATCGCGTGGCTCTCCGGGAAGCCGTAGCTGGCGAACGCGGTGAGCTTGCGGTAGACGTCGTCGGCCAGTTCGCCGCTGATGCCCCGCTCGGCCATCCCGGCGTAGAGCCGGTCGGCGATCTGCGCCATCCGCTCCACCGACCGCTTCGCCCCCATGGCCCGGCGCAGCTGGTCGGCGCCGGCCGCGTCGAACCCGGCCAGGTCGATGGCGAGCTGCATGAGCTGCTCCTGGAACAGCGGTACGCCGAGCGTCTTCTCCAGCGCGTTGCGCATCAGCGGGTGCGCGTACGTGACCGGCTCCTGGCCGTTCTTGCGCCTGATGTACGGGTGCACCGAGCCGCCCTGGATCGGGCCGGGCCGGATCAGCGCCACCTCCACCACCAGGTCGTAGAACTCGCGCGGCTTGAGCCGGGGCAGCGTGGCCATCTGGGCGCGGCTCTCCACCTGGAACACCCCCACCGAGTCGGCCCGGCAGAGCATGTCGTAGACCTCGGGGTCGTCCAGCGTCATGTCGCCCAGGTCGAGCCGGGAGCCGATCAGGTCGTAGCCGTAGTGCAGCGCCGAGAGCATGCCGAGACCGAGCAGGTCGAACTTGACCAGGCCGACGGCGGCGCAGTCGTCCTTGTCCCACTGGAGCACGCTGCGGCCGGGCATCCGGCCCCACTCCACCGGGCACACCTCGATCACCGGCCGGTCGCAGATCACCATGCCGCCGGAGTGGATGCCCAGGTGCCGGGGGAAGGTCTGCAGCTCGTTGGCGTACGCGACCACCTGCTCCGGGATGTCCGCCACGTCGACCGCGGCGACCGAACCCCACCTGTCGATCTGCTTGCTCCAGGCGTCCTGCTGGCCGGGTGAGAAGCCGAACGCCTTCGCCACGTCCCGCACCGCCGACCGGGGCCGGTACGAGATGACGTTGGCGACCTGGGCGGTGTGCTCCCGGCCGTAGCGGGCGTAGACGTGCTGGATCACCTCCTCCCGGCGGTCGGACTCGATGTCCACGTCGATGTCGGGCGGGCCGTCGCGTTCCGGGGCGAGGAACCGTTCGAACAGCAGCCGGTGCCGGACCGCGTCCACGTTGGTGATGCGCAGCGCGTAGCAGACCGCCGAGTTGGCCGCCGACCCCCGGCCCTGGCAGTAGATGTCCTGCGCGCGGCAGAACGCGACGATGTCGTAGACCACCAGGAAGTAGCCGGGGAAACCGAGGTCTTCGATCATCCGCAGCTCGTGTTCCAGCTGCGCGTACGCCTCCGGGTGCGCCTCGGGCGGGCCGTAGCGCTCGCGGGCGCCGTCCATGGTCAGCCGGCGCAGCCAGCTCATCTCGGTGTGCCCGGGCGGCACCGGGTACGCGGGCAGCTGCGGCGCCACGAGCTGAAGGTCGAAGGCGAGTTCCGCGCCGTACTCGGCGGCCCGTGCCACAGCGCCCGGGTACGCGGCGAACCGCGCCGCCATCTCCGCGCCGCTGCGCAGGTGGGCGGTGGCCGCGGCGGGCAGCCAGCCGTCGATCTCGTCGAGGCTGCGCCGGGCCCGGACCGCGGCGACTGTGGTGGCCAGCCGCCGCCGTCCCGGGGTGGCGTAGTGCACGTTGTTCGTGGCGACGGTGGGCAGCCCGGCCGCGGCGGCCAGGTCGGCGAGCGCGTCGTTGCGGTCGGCGTCGACCGGGTGGCCGTGGTCGGTCAGCTCCACCGCCACCGTCTCCGCGCCGAACAGCGCGGTGAGCCGGTCCAGTTCCCGGGCGGCCGCGTCGACGCCCTCGGTGAGCAGCGCCGCGGGCACGTGCCCCTTGCGGCAGCCGGTCAGCACCAGCACGTGGTCCCGCAGCTCGGCGGCGATCTCCTCCAGCTCGCCGTAGACCGGGCGGCCCTTCTCCCCGCCGCGCAGCTGGGCCCGGGAGATGGTGGCGGCCAGGCGCGCGTACCCCTCGTGGCCGTGCGCGAGCACCAGCAGGTGCCGGCCGAGCGGGTCGGGCTCGCCGTTCTGCGGGCCGGGCAGCCCGAGGGACAGCTCCGCGCCGAAGATCGTCGGCAGCCGCAGCGCGCGGGCCGCCTCGGCGAAGCGCACCACGCCGTAGAAGCCGTCGTGGTCGGTGACGGCGAGCGCGGTCAGCCCGAGCCGGGCCGCTTCCTCGGCCAGTTCCTCCGGGTGGCTGGCCCCGTCGAGGAAGCTGAAGTTGGAGTGCGCGTGCAGCTCCGCGTAGGGCACCACGCCGTCCGGGCGGGCCAGCTCCGGCGGCCGGTATTCCTGGCGCTTGCGGCTCCAGGCCGGTGAGTCGCCGCCGTCGGCGTCGACCGCGAGCGGGTCGACCACGTGCAGGTGCCGCTCACCCCCGCCCCGGCCGGAGAGCACCTGCTCCAGCTTCGACCAGGGCATCTTCGGGTTGTGGAAGCTCACCCGCGCCCGCCTCGCCCTGCACCCGGCCGCCCGAGATGTTGGTACGAAACGGCCCCTGGAGGGGCGCTTTCATTCCAAGATCTTCCCCGGCACTCAGTCATAGATCGCCTCCACCAGCCACTGCCCGCCCTCGACCGCGAGCAGCAGGGCGGCACCGTCGGCCAGGCTCACCTGGAACCGGGCCCGGCGGCGCGCCTCGGCCGGCGCCCACCAGCGCTCGTCCACCGGCCACGGACCGGTCCAGCCGGTGATCTCGGCCGGGCGGCCGTCGCCGACGGTGAGCCGGGCCGGCGCCGCGCTGACCGCCAGCCGCGCGCTCACCACGACCGGCTCCCCGGCCGCGTCACGCACGTCAGCCGGCAGCGGGGCGGGCAGGATCACGGCCGGTGACGGTGGCGGGATCCGGCCCGGCCACGGCGGCTCGGCCACCGCCCGGCCCCGCCCGGCCCGCCGCCCGGCACGCACACCCGAAGCCGGTACGACGACCGAGGCGGACGCGGCACCCGGAGCGGCCCCGACAGCCGGGGACGGCGACGCGGCCGGAGCCGGGGACGCCGGAGCCGGTGACGGCAGGGGTGGCGGGCCGGGGCGGGCGGGCGCCCGCTCGTCGCCCCACGGCACGAGGCGTACCTGGTCGGCCGGGGACCGCCCGCCGCCGAGCACGGCGGTGACCACCGCCTCGGGGCCGAGGATGCCCTGCACCCGGCTCAGCGCCCGGTGCGCCCGCTCCCGCTCCTCACCGGTCTCCCCCCACAGCCCGGGTTGCAGGCCCGCCTGGGCGAGCACCCCGTCGGGCACCAGTCGCAACCGGACGATCCCGGCGGTGGGCCGGGCCGGACGCGTCCCGCCCCGGCCGTTGCTGCCGGAGAGCCAGCCGTCGAGCTGCCAGCGGACCCGGTCGGCGACGGCCGCGGCGGTGAGCAGGCCGTCGTGCCGCCAGACCCGGTGCAGTTCCTGGCCGTGGGCGGTGACCGCCTCGATGCCGAGGCGGGTGCAGGCAAGGCCGTACCCGGCCAGCCGCTCGTGCAGCCGCTCGGCGAGCATGCGGGCGGCGAACGCGGCGGCGTCGACCCGGTCGACCGGCTCGTCGTAGTCGGCGGTGACGGTCAGGTCGGCGGGCGGCTGCCGGACCGCCAGCGGACGGTCGTCGCGGCCACCAGCGAGCCGGTGCGCCAGCGCCCCGTCGAAACCGAACCGGGCCAGCACGTCCCCGGCGGGCAGCGCCGCGAAGTCGCCGAGGGTGCGGACGCCGAGCCGGCGCAGCAGGTCGGCCAGCGCGGGCCGGCCGAGCGCCTCGACCGGCCGGGCGGCCAGGAACTCGCGGGTGCCGCCGGGGGCCACGATCCGGCCCTCCCGGGCGGCCAGCCCGGCCGCGAACACCCCGTCGGCGATGCCGGCCTGGCTCTCCACCGCGCAGCTCTGCGCGACGTGCTCCACGATCCGCTCGGCCGCCGCCTCCTCGCCGCCGAGGTAGCGGCTCGGCCCCCGGGCCGCCGTGGCGCAGGCGCCGGGCCGGATCACCTCGACGCCGGCGACCACCTCCTCCACGGCGGCCACCACCGGCTCGAACGCGCGTACGTCCCGCCCGGGGTCGTGGTCGACCACCGTCAGGTGCGGGCAGCGCCCCTGCGCCTCGCGGCGGCGCAGCCCGCGCCGGATGCCCTCGGCGCGGGCCCGCTCGGAGCAGGCGATCACCCGGTTGGCGTGCAGCACCACGACCGGGTCGGTGGCGGGCACCCCGTCGACGATCTCGGCGGCGAGGACCGGCCAGTCCGGGCACCAGAGCAGCAGCGTCCGCTGCGGTTCGCCGCTCACGCCGGACCGGCCGCGGCGAGCGTACGGGCGGGTGGGGCGACCACGCGCAGCCGGCGCGACGGCGCGGCGGACGGGACGCCGAGCCCCGCCGAGCGGGGGATCACCCGGGTCAGCTCGTCGCCGGGCAGCCACACCTTGATCTCCTTGGGGCGGGCGGCGGCGCCCCGGCCCCGGGCCGAGACGGTCACCTCGCGGCGGCGCAGCCGCCCGCGACCGGCGCCGAGCCCCTGCCAGACGCCCCGGACCACCTGGAGCGTGACGTCCGCGCCGTCCCACCGCCCGTACGGGACCAGGACGCTTCCGCGCTGCCGGGCACGGGCGGCCAGCCGGGTGGCGACCGAGGCGGAGACGGTGGCCGGCACGGCGGTGACCACCACGTCGACCCCGTCGATGAGCGCGGCGACCACTGTGGGCCACTCCGGCCCGGGGTCGGGCACCAGGGCCAGCCGCTCCAGGGCGATGCCCGCCTCGGCGGCGGCGGCGGCCCCGAAGGTGGGTACGCCGACCACCGCGCACCACGAGCCGGCCCGGGACGCCTCGGCGAGCAGCGCGATGATCAGCGAGGTGGCGCCGCTGCGCCGGGGCTGGCCGGCGCCGACCGCGACGGTGCTGCCACGCCGCAGACCGCGGTTGGGCAGCAGCCCGGTCAGCTCGGCCCGCACGGGCAGCACCCGGTGGCCGCCGGCCGGGTCGGGCGCGCTCGCCGGACGGACCAGATCGGCCAGGGCGGCGGAACCGACCACCATGCGGCCCGCCATCGGACCAACCCCCCGTCGTGTTTCGCCACGGGCTCGCCCGTGGATGGTGCTGTGGATCGTGTCGTGCGCGGCACGCGTGTGCCGTGGGTGCGGCGCCCGGCCACCCGGGGTCCCGCCGGTGGTGGCCGGGCGCCACGAATCAGGCGGCGGCCGCTCCGGGCCGCGACGGCGGGGAGTCGGAGGCGCCGAGCCGCAGCGGGCGGGGCAGGCCGTCGAGCGCCGGCTGGTGGGCCAGGCCGAGCGCGGTCTCCACCACCGTCACGAACTCCTCGGCGGCGCGCAGCAGGTCGTCGGCCTCGCGGGCGGTGACCACGCGGGGGATGCCGGCCTCGGCGGCGGCCCGTTTGCTCGCGCCGGCGGCGAAGTAGGCGGCCCACTCGTCCAGCTCGGGGGCGACGGTGGCGAGCAGCACCCAGACGCTGGTGATCCGGTGCCGGCGGGTGGGCGCGGGGCGGGCCCGGGCGGCGAGCACGGCGGCGGCGGCGCGCAGCGCCGCGAGATGGGCGGCGGCGTACCGGAGGCCGTCGGGTCGGGTGCGGGCGGCCTCGGCCAGCCCGTCGCGGGCCACCGCGAGCAACTGGGCGGGGGTGCGGTGCGGCAGCACGTGCGCGGGCACCGTGGGCGCCTGGGCCGGACTGGTCGGCATGGGTCTCTCCTCCGCGTGTGGCCGGGGCGGGCGGTCGCGCGACGGTGGACGTCGCCCGGTCGCCCGGAGCGGTCGGTGCGGAGGAAGACGCACCTTGGTGGCGGCCGGCCGGATGTGGACGCTTCCCCACACCCACACCCGGCCGGCGTGCCGGCGGGTCCGTCGCCCGCCGCCCGGGGGTCGTGGGCGGCGGGCGACGACCTGCCTGACGGGCCCGGACTCGCGACTGTCCGAGACCCGGTGCGGCCCGCGGTGCCGCACCTCCCGGAAGCCGGTGCCGCGAAACACCGCTTCCGGAGCGTTCGACGAGTGCGCGACCGGCTCGGATCAGGCCGGGCCAGCCGGGGAGCTGAGCCGCTTGCCGTTCAAGCCGAACCTGACGTCGAGCCGCAATCGAACACTCGTTCTAACTACCCTGACAGTACACCTCCCCTCCGACGAAAACGCAACGTGTGACGCGCCGGGGACGCACGGGAGGGCGACGGCCCCCGGCGGGGCCGTCGCGAGGTGGGGGAAGAATGGGTGCATGCAGCCACACCCGAACGTGCAGGCGGTGCAGCGCGCGCTCGACGACGCGGGCGCGCGGAACGGATCGGGCGAGGCCAGCCTCGTCCGACTGCTGCCCGACGCGGTGCACACCGCCGCCGCGGCGGCCGAGGCGCTCGGTGTCGCCGTCGGCGCCATCGCCAACTCGCTGATCTTCGACGCGGACGACGCGCCGCTGCTGGTGCTCACCTCCGGCGCGCACCGGGTGGACACCGCCGGGCTGGCCGCCGGGCTGGGCGTGACCCACCTGCGCCGGGCCACCCCGGAGTTCGTCAAACGGCACACCGGGCAGGTGATCGGCGGCGTCGCACCGGTCGGCCACCCCGCGCCGCTGCGCACCGTCGTGGACACCGCCCTGGCCGGGTACGACGAGGTGTGGGCCGCCGGCGGCGTACCCCGGGCGGTGTTCCCCACCACGTACGCGGAACTGCTGCGGATCACCGCCGGCACCCCGGCAGAGGTGGCGTGAACCCCGGACTCGTCACGCTGCACGTGTGGCGTGTGCCCCGCCGGGCCGTACCCGGTGTGCTGGGCCGGATGGCCACCCACCCGGCGCGGCTGCGCCGGCTGCCGGGGGTCCGCTTCGCCAAGCTGCTCGGCACCGGGACCGGCACCGGCTTCGGCCCCGGCGACGCCGACCTGACCCGGTGGGCCGCGCTCGTGGTGTGGGACTCCCCCGCCGACGCGGCCGGGTTCGACACCTCCCCGGTCGCCCGTTCCTGGGCCCGGATCGCCGACGCCGCGGTACGGGTCGATCTGCGCCCGCTGACCAGCCGCGGCCGGTGGTCCGGCCGGGAGCCGTTCGGCGCGCCGGCCGGCGGACGGGTCACCGGGCCGGTGCTGGCGCTGACCCGGGCCCGGTTGCGGGCCCGCCGCGCGGCCACGTTCTGGCGGGCGATCCCGCCGGTCGCCGCCGAGCTGCACGCCGCGCCCGGCCTGCTCGCCCGGTTCGGCGTCGGCGAGGCGCCGCTGGGCTGGCAGGGCACGGTGAGCGTGTGGCGCGATCCGGCGGACCTGGTCGCGTTCGCGTACCGTTCCCCGGAGCACCGCGCCGCGATCACCCGTACCCCCACCGAGGGCTGGTACGCGGAGGAACTGTTCGCGCGGTTCGCGGTGGGCGACGTGGTCGGCGACCGTACGGTGCTGGGCTGGGCCGCCGCCGAAGGCGACCCGGAAACATCGAGAGGGTACGCATGAGGCTGGTGCGGTGGACACCGGACGACCTGGTCCGGCGGCTGGACGACGTGGTGGCCGTCTACGGCGAGGCGATGGGCTACCGGCCCGACCTGCTGGAGGCCCGCCGCGGCTACATCGCCACCCACGTGCGACGGCCCGGCTTCCGCGCCGTCGCCAGCCTGACCAGCGAGGGACACCTGGCCGGTTTCGGGTACGGCTACCGGGGCGCCACCGGGCAGTGGTGGCACGACCAGGTGCACCGGGCGCTGAACGCGCAGGACCGGCAACGCTGGCTGGCCCACCCGTTCGAGGTGGTGGAGCTGCACGTCCGGCCGCCCGCGCAGGGGCACGGCCTGGGCGCACGCCAGTTGCGCGCACTGCTCGCCGTGGCCGAGGGCGACACCACGCTGCTGTCCACGCCGGAGGCCGACGAGGAGAAGTCCCGGGCCTGGCGGCTGTACCGCCGGTTCGGCTTCGTCGACGTCCTGCGGCACTTCCACTTCCCCGGTGACGAGCGGCCGTTCGGCGTGCTCGGCCGGGACCTGCCGCTGCCCCCGCCGGACGCTTCATGAGGGGGCGGCTGCCCTGGGCGCTGCTGGCCGTGCTGGTGCTCGCCCAGATCTGCTACCCGCTCACCGGCGGCGCGACCCGGGCCGGGCTCACGGTGGCCACAGTGGTGCTCGGCTGGCTGCTCTCGGTCGGCCACGCGCTGCTCACCCGGGGCGTCCGTACCGCCGTCGCGCTGGTCGCTGTCGTCACCGGCGGCGGGTTCGCGGTGGAGGCGATCGGTGTGGCCACCGGGTTCCCGTTCGGCAGCTACGACTACTCCGGCGAGCTGGGCCCGAAGCTGGCCGGGGTGCCGCTGATCATCCCGCTCGCCTGGACCTGGATGGCCTGGCCGGCGTGGCTCACCGCGGTCCGGCTGGTCCGCTCCCGGGTCGCCCGGATCGCGCTCTCGGCGGTCGGGCTGGCCGCCTGGGACCTGTTCCTCGACCCGCAGATGGTGGCCGAGGGCTACTGGACCTGGCTCGACGCCACCCCGGCGCTGCCCGGGCTACCCGGCATCCCGGTCAGCAACTACCTGGGCTGGCTGGGCTTCGCGGTACTGCTCGCCGTCGCGCTGCGCCCGCTCGCCGGCCCGTCGGTGGACCGGGTCGACGGCCGGGACGCCCCGATGTTCGCGCTCTACCTCTGGACGTACGCCTCCAGCGTGCTGGCGCACGCGGTGTTCCTGCGGCTGCCGGCGTCGGCGCTGTGGGGCGCGGCCGGGATGGCGGTGGCGGCGGTGCCGCTGGCGGTGACGCTGTGGCGGGCCCGCCGGCGGGACCGGGCCGGCACGCCGGAGCCGGCGCCGCGCGTCGACGCCCCGGCATGATCGCCGTCCTCGCGCTGGCCGTGGCGGTCGCCGCGCTGACCGGGCACACGCTGGTCAACGCGTACGCCTGGCTGCGCCGCCCCGGCGCCGGCCCGGCCGAGGTGACCGAGCCGGTGGCGGTGCTGCTGCCGCTGCGCGACGAGGCCGAGCGGGTCACCCCGTGCCTGCGCGCGCTGCTGGCCCAGCGCGGCGTACCGGACCTGCGGATCGTGGTGCTCGACGACGGCTCGACCGACGGCACCGCCGACGTGGTCCGCGCGGTGGCAGGCGACGATCCCCGCCTCACGCTGCTCACCGGCGTCGCCCCGCCGCCGGGCTGGCTGGGCAAGCCGCACGCCTGCTGGCAGCTCGCCACCCGTACCGGCCCGGAACCGGCGGTGCTGGCCTTCGTCGACGCGGACGTGGTGCTCACCCCGTACGCGGTGGCGGCGGCGGTGACCGAGTTGCGCGCGGCCGACGCGGCGCTGCTGTCGCCGTACCCCCGGATCGTGGTGCGGACGGCGGCCGACCGGCTGGTGCAGCCGTTGCTGCAGTGGTTGTGGCTGACGTTCCTGCCGCTGCGCGCGATGGAACGCTCACGGCGGCCGTCGCTGGCCGCGGCGGGCGGGCAGTTCCTGGTCGTGGACCGGGCCGGCTACCTGCGGGCCGGCGGGCACGCGGCGGTGGCCGACAAGGTGCTGGAGGACATCGAGCTGGCCCGGGCGGTGAAGCGGGCCGGCGGGCGGATCGCGCTGGCCGACGGGTCCCGGCTGGCGTCCTGCCGGATGTACGACACCTGGCCGCAGCTGCGCGACGGCTACACGAAGTCGCTGTGGGCGACGTTCGGGCACCCCGCCGCCGCGGCGGCCGTGCTGGCGCTGCTGGTCGCGCTCTACGTCGCGCCGCCGCTGCTGGCTCTCGGGGCGCTGCTCGCCGGCGCGCCGGCGGTGGCCGCGGTGGCGTTCCTGGCCTACCTGGCCGGCGTCGCCGGGCGGGTGGTCAGCGCCCGCGCGACCGGCGGACGGGCGTGGCCCGACGCGCTGGGCCACCCCGTGTCGGTCGTGGTCCTCGGTTGGCTGACCGTCCGGTCGTACCATCTGCGGAAGCGACACCGGCTCACCTGGCGGGGTCGCCCGGTCACCTAGGAGGGGCACGCCATGGCGCGCATCGTGGTCATCGGCGCCGGGGTGGGCGGGCTAGCCACCGCCGCCCGGCTCGCGGTCACCGGGCACGAGGTCACCGTCCTCGAACGGGCCGGCACGGTCGGGGGGAAGCTCGGCCGGTACGCCCACCACACCCCGGAGGGGGTGTGGCACTTCGACACCGGGCCGAGCCTGTTCACCCTGCCGCAGGTCTTCCACGACCTGTTCGAGGCGACCGGGGCGAAGCTCGACGAATACCTCGACCTGGTCCCGCTGGACCCGATCGTGCGGCACGTCTTCCCCGGGGGCGGGCCCACGCTCGACTCCTGCGCCGACCCGGACGAGTTCGCCGCCCGGATCGGCGCCGCGTTCGGGGACCGGTCCGCCGCCGACTGGCGCGGGCTGTGGCGGCGCGCGGACCGGGTGTGGGCGGCCTCGCACCGGGACATCCTGCGCCGTACCGTCGACTCGCCCCGTGACCTGGCGGCGCTGGCCTGGCGGCTGGGCGACCTGGCCGCCATCGGCCCCGGCCGCAGTCTGCGCGGGCTGGGCCGCCGCCACCTGTCCGACCCGCGGATGCGGATGCTGCTGGACCGGTACGCCACGTACACCGGCGCCGACCCGCGCCGCGCCCCGGCCGCGCTCGTCGCCGTCCCCTACGCCGAGTTGGCGTACGGCGGCTGGTACCTGCGCGGCGGGCTGGGCACGCTCGCCGACGCGCTGCTGTCGCGCTGCCTGGACCTGGGTGTGGTGGTACGCACCGACGCCACGGTCACCCGGATCGACGCCGCGGGCGGGCGGGTGCACGGGGTACGCGTGGCCGGGTCCGCCGCGCCGGTGCCCGCCGACGTGGTGGTGGCGAACGTGGACGCGCTCACCCTCTACCGGGACCTGCTGCCCGACCCGCGCCGGCTGGCCGCGCTCGCCGACCGCAGCCTGGCCGGGTTCGTGCTGCTGCTGGGCGTACGCGGCGACTCCGGGCTGGCCCACCACACCGTGTTCTTCCCCCGCGACTACGACGCCGAGTTCGACGCCGTGTTCGGCGACCCGGGTCGCGGGGTACGGGCCCGCCCGGCGCCCGACCCGACCGTGTTCGTCACCGCCGCCGACGACCCGGCGGTCCGCCCGGACGGCCACGAGGCGTGGTTCGTGCTCGTCAACGCGCCCCGCCACGGGACCGCCGCGAGCGCTGTGGACTGGCGGCGGCCGGGCCTGGCCGAGGCGTACGCGGACCGGATCCTCGACGTGCTGGCCGAGCGCGGTGCCGACGTGCGGGACCGGCTGGTGTTCCGGGAGATCCGCACCCCGGCCGACCTGGACGCGGCCACCGGCGCGCCGGGCGGGGCGATCTACGGCACCGCGGGCGGGCTGCTGCGCCCGGCCAACCGGGGGCCGGTGGCCGGGCTCTGGCTGGTCGGCGGCTCCAGTCACCCGGGCGGCGGGCTGCCCATGGTGACGTTGTCCGCGGAGATCGTCGCCGAGGCGGTCGGCCCGGCCTGGTGAGGTGTCGCCGACCGCCGCACGGGCGCGCGGCGGTCAGCCGGCGTCGACCAGGGCGCGGCGGACGGCGGAGAGCAACTGACCGAGGCCGAACCCGGCGAGCAGCACCCAGACCGTGGTGGCCATGGTGATCGTGCCGGCGGTCAGGTCGGCGTCGATCAGCCCGGTGAGCCCGGCGACCAGCAGCCCGACCAGCGCCACGCAGACCCGGGTGGGCCGCTCCCCCACCGTCACCGCGCCGATCTCCCGCATCCCCGCCGAGACCGCGCGCGCCCGCACGTACTCGTGCAGCCAGGACAGCCCACCGGCCGCCGCGACCAGCGCGCCCGGCGCGCCGAGCAGCCAGAACGCAACCAGCCAGGCCACCTCGCCGAGCCGGTCGGCGACCGAGTCGTACACGTAGCCCAGCCGGGTGGTGCGGCCGGTCGCGACCGCCACCGCGCCGTCCACGCTGTCGGCCACGGCCGCCAGCAGCACGAACAACGCGCCCAGGAACGGCCCGTTGCCGGGCCGCTCCACGAACAGGGGTACGCAGAAGCAGAGCAGCACCCCGAACACGGTCACCGGGGTGGGGCCGACGCGCAGCCGGCCCAGCACGTAGCCCACGTGGTAGGCGAAGCGCAGCCAGGCGCGCACCACCGGCGCGGCGGTACGCGGATCGAAGCCGCCGTGCAGCCGCGCCCACGCGGTCGCGTACTGGTCCCAGTTCAGCTGTGTGCCCACCACGGATCAACCGTAGAAGCACGGCGCGGGTGTCGTGTGGCGGGTGGTCACACCCGCGCGGCGGCGCGCAGCCGCTGCCACACCTCCCGGGTCGCGGTGGACCGGTTGAGGGTGATGAAGTGGATCCCCGGCACGCCCTCGTCGAGCAGCTTCTCGCACATCTCGCCCGCCTGTTCGACGCCGAGTCGGCGGACCGCCTCCGGGTCGTCGGCCACCCGCTCGAACCGCTGCGCCAGGGCGGGCGGGAACGGCGCGCCGGACAGCTGCACCGAGCGTTCGATGGTGCCGATCTGGGTCACCGGCATCACGCCGGCCAGGATCGGGGTGTCGCAGCCGGCGGCGGCGACCCGGTCGCGCAGGCGCAGGTACTCGTCGGCGTCGAAGAACATCTGGGTGATGGCGAACTCCGCGCCGGCCCGGCACTTGCGGACGAAGTGCGCGGTGTCGCTGGCCACGTCCGGCGAGCGCGGGTGCTTGTACGGGAACGCGGCCACGCCGACGCTGAAGTCGCCGCTGTCGCGGACCAGCCGGACCAGGTCCTCGGCGTACCGGACGCCCTCGGGGTGGGCGATCCACTCGCCGCCCGGGTCGCCCGGCGGGTCGCCCCGCACGGCCAGCACGTTGCGGACCCCGACCGAGGCCAGCCGGCCGATCACGTGCCGCAGCTCGGCGACCGAGTGGTTCACCGCGGTCAGGTGCGCCATCGGCAGCAGCGTCGTCTCGGTGGCGATGCGTTCGGTCACCGCCACCGTGGTGTCGCGGGTCGAGCCGCCCGCGCCGTAGGTGATCGACACGAACGAGGGCCGCAGCGACTCCAGCTCGCGGATGGCCTGCCAGAGCAGCTTCTCCCCGGCCGGGGTCTTCGGCGGGAAGAACTCGAAGGAGAACGTGGGGCGGCCGTCACGGATCAGCTCCCCGATGGCCGGCTGGGGATTGGGAAGGACCGAGGGAAGACCGAGCGCCACGGACCGACTGTAACCGGGACGGCACGCCGCACCGGGAATCTTCCCAGCCCGCGAACACCTGTCCCGGCGCGACGTCGTACCCCGGGGGTAGAAATGCGGCAGCGCGGTGGGGCGGCCGACGGCCGTTCCGGGGGCCCGCGCGGGGGTCGCCACGACGGCGACGCACCGGCGCCACCACCTGGCCGGGCGTCCGCGTCGCCATCCGCGCCGTCGCCCCGGAGGTTCCGATGATCCCGTCCCCGCCGCCGGCCACGCGCCTGCTCGGGCCGCTGCTGGCCGAGTTGCGGGCCGCCCGTGGCTGGAGCCAGCAGCGGCTGGCCGACGAGCTCTGCGCCGCCTCCGGCGTGCCCACGCTGACCCGCAACGAGGTGTCCCGCTGGGAGCGCCAGCTGCGGCTTCCCGGCGACTTCTGGTCCGCCTGGCTGGCGACTGTCCTGCGGGTGCCGGGCGAGGTGCTGGCCGGGGCCGCCGCCCGCAGCCGCCGGCTGGGCGTGGCGCCCGCGGTGGTCGACCCGGCCGGCTCCCGGGCCCGGCTGGCCCTGCTCACGCTCGCGTACCGCTGGGCGGCCGACCCGGGCGGCCGCACGCCGGCCGGTCCGTTCGCCGCCGCGCCGCCGCGGCACGGCCGTCCCGGGCGGGACGACGGGGGCACGCCGGCGGACGAGGCCTTGTCGCTCGGCGTCCCGCGCGGGCCGGACGAGCCCGCCGGCCGTGGTCACCCGGCGGACCGGGTGACGCTCGCCACGCTGCGGCGCTGGGACGACCTGCTCGGCGGCGGCGACCTCGCCGGGTACGGCGCCCGCCGGCTGCGGCACGCGGTCCGCGGCTACCGGCGCGCCGGGCCCGCCGGCCGGCGCGCGTTACTGCCCGCGCTCGCCGAGTCGGCGCAGCTCGCCGGCTGGCTGGCCGCCGACGC